>JBEBHM010000041.1:0-21963 GCA_040080875.1 Pirellula sp. | reverse complement strand
CCCTGGTGCTGCGTTGGCAAAAAGCCCGAGCCCCACAGTCGGTCATATAAAGGTTGATCATCCTTGCGACCACTACCAAACGAAGTTAGTACAACGTAAGCAGGTAAGTCTTTGTTCTCGCTACCAAGACCATAGCTGACCCAAGAACCGATGCTTGGACGGCCAGCAAGCTGAGCGCCGGTCTGACAGAATGTGATCGCCGGATCATGGTTGATCGCTTCGGTTTGCATCGAACGAATCATGCACCATCTATCCGCAAGCTTGGACATGTGCGGCATGAGTTCGCTGAACCACATTCCCGATTCGCCAAACTGAGCAAACTTAAAAATGGACGAAGCGATCGGAAAATTCTTTTGTCCAGAAGTCATCGTTGTAAGCCGTTGGCCTTGACGAATCGACTCCGGCAAATCCTTGCCTTGCTGTTCTTGCATCAGTGGCTTGGGGTCGAAGAGGTCCATCTGCGATGGAGCTCCAGACTGAAACAAGTAGATGATTCGCTTTGCCTTGGGTGCGAAATGCGGCAAGCCAGGCATGCCGACCCCATTGGCGATCGCGGGAGAGCCGGACAATCCCAACGATGCCAGCGCGGCAGCACTGACGGCAGCCGTATTGCGCAAAAAAATGCGGCGGTTGAGTGCGTCTTGAATGGATAGCAGATTCGATGACATCTTCATTCTCGAGTTACAAATTCATCTAAATTCAAACTAACATTGGCGGCCAGCGTGTACGCAGCCAACTCTTCGTCCGCGGCCTCGATGGATGCCTTGGATTCGCCGAACGTCACCAGCTGTTTTGCATCGGATGGGTTTTTAGCGAACTGCTGCTTGTCAGTATCCAACCCACGGACGAGAACCTTCATTTCAGAATCCGTAGGATAACGAGCCAGTGCGAGCCGAAAACCGTATGCCAATCGCTGTTGGGTTGTCTCCCCACCTTCTTTGAGCATTCGTCCGGCCAGCTTGCGAGCCGCTTCGACAAAGGTCACTTCGTTGAGCAACGAAAGGGCTTGGAGGGGTGTGTTGGTGCGAGACCGTTTGACCGTGCAGACTTCTCGATTGGGTGCGTCGAACAGCAACATTGTCGGTGGTGCAGCGGTTCGCTTCCAAATGGTGTACATCGATCGTCGATACAAGCCGTCATTCTTGTCGTGCTGGTAATTTCTCAAGTTACCATACTTGCTGGTCTCGTCCCAAACACCGGCAGGCATGTAGGGTCGAACGCTTGGACCGCCGATCACATCAACGAGGGTCCCGCTGACCGCAAGCGAAGAATCGCGAACGATCTCACCTGGAAGCCTAAAGCGTGGCCCACGCGACGCTAGCCTATTGTCGGGATCCTGCTGTAGTATTTCGGGAGTCACTTGCGAGGATTGACGGTACGCCGAGCTCATCACCATCAATTTTTGCAGAGCCTTCATATCCCATGGCCTGGCCGATTGACCGCCGACCGCTGGCAGGATCGTCGGCTCCATGAACTCAACGGCTAACCAATCGAGCAATTTCGGGTTCACGGGGTACTCTGCCTGAGATCCTAAATTTTCGGTTGTCTTTACGATACCCATTCCAAAGAATCGTTCCCATTCGCGGTTCACCCAAACGCGCGCCGTCAATGGATTGTCGC
Source organism: Pirellula sp. (assembly GCA_040080875.1). Classification (GTDB taxonomy): domain Bacteria; phylum Planctomycetota; class Planctomycetia; order Pirellulales; family Pirellulaceae; genus JBKCUI01. Next base: position 20,343 of record JBEBHM010000041.1, on the reverse strand, counting down.
GAGACACGATCCACTGAGCCAGCCCCAACCGATCGACGGTTGAGCCTTTGGGGAGTTGCGGCAAAACGGAAGGGATGCCGCGTTGAACTTTGGCTGCGGGCTTGTCATATTCGCCACGGATCAATATCGAGGCTTCGCGAGGCGCCGCTTCCTTCATCACCATCGTGGTCGGGATGTCGTCAATGTATTCCTTAAGGGCCTTGCGGAGGCTCGCCAATTTGGACTCACTCTCGCGCAACGGGTTCGCGGCACTTGTTAAGTAGTAATCCTCCAACGCTTTGCGATCGGAATCGCTCCACTGGTCTGGTGAAGAGTGAATCGTGGCAAGCACATTGGCGGGTATCCCACTCGCCCCAAGCGTGATTTGCTCAGGTGCAACACTAGTCAAGGACAAACGAAATCGGCCGATATTGTGATCCGCATACTCAGATCGATGCGACAGCGTTACTCGGACATTCGCACCCTTGGGAACCCGTTGAGCCTTGTCGGCGACAAACATGGCTTTGCGATGGAGCCGACTTTTCGGATTGTTTCCGTCGATCGCCCAACCCTTGAGCGGCGACTTGGATTTGGGCATGTTTGCTAACACATTATCAACTGGCCAACCCGCTTGAGCGAAGTCGGCCTGGGCACGCGCAATATTCATTGGACGAGACCTTTTCAGCGGTCCATCAACGAGTTCGACTGCGATATCCGTTAAGACAAAATTACCGTTGAATCCTCGCCCGAGGCTTTGATTCGGCAAACTCGCGTCGGGCATCACTTCTAAAAGCACTCCCGTGATCGACGGCTCAGAAAACGGGAGAGTGACCACGTAGGTGTCGTTGGCGGGGTTTGTACCGCTTGCAAGATACGAACCATCCTCGAGCCGCGTGAGTGTTGCCCCGCCGGTAGATTTGACATCGATTGGCGCTAGTTGCTGCCATGCTATTGCGGTTGCGTTCGCATCTCCGTCCGCAGGCCCGCTGGATTGATTCTCGCTTGCCTTTGGCTCGACTGGCTCGACTATAGCTTGATCCGGCTTAAGCGTTTCGGCTTTATCCCGCTCCGCTCGCATCCTCTCAGCCCAGCGAGTGGCCAGATTCGGTAGCTGCGATTTCAGATCGTTATGCGTTGACTCGAATGCGGCAATCTCTGTTTCGCGCCGCGCAATCTCGCTTTGATGAGCGGCGGTTTTCATCGTTAGCAGCGGTGGAGTGTTCTCGCCGTTTTTGCCGGCGGGAGCCAGAACGCCCACTTCCTCAACGGAATTGAAAAAGGCGAACATTTGATAGAACTCTCGTTGCTTGATGGGGTCGTACTTGTGGTCGTGACATCGGCAACAATTGAACGTGAGCCCCAACCAAGTAAGTCCCGTCGTTTCCACGCGATCGATCACCGTTTCGACGAACCACTCCTCTACGATTCGACCACCTTCACCGTTCAGTCGATGATTACGATTGAAGCCCGTTGCAATGATTTGATCTTGCGTTGCGTTCGGGAGCATGTCTCCCGCCAGTTGTTCGATCGTGAATTGATCAAATGGCTTGTTCTGGTTGTACGCGTGGATAACCCAGTCCCGCCATCCCCAGATATCGCGGCTCCCATCGCTTTGGTAGCCATTGCTGTCCGCGTAGCGCGCATAGTCCATCCAATTCAACGCCATGCGTTCTCCGTAGTGAGGAGAGGCAAAGAATCGATCTACCATTCGCTCGTAAGCGTTGGGAGACGGATCCGTCAAATAAGCATCGATCTGATTCGGGGTCGGTGGCAAACCGGTCAAATCAAGCGAAACACGACGAACCAAGGTCTCTTTGGATGCGGACTCTTGGGGTGTTAAGCCCACTCGCCGCAACCCGGAATAGACCAAGCGATCGACGGGATTGTCTCGCCACTCTTTCGCCAAAACAACTTCGTCATTGGGCAACTCGGGACGTTTAGGCGCATCGAATGCCCAGTGACCTTCGTAATTGGCACCTTGGGCAATCCACTTTCGCAGCAACGCAACTTCGCCTTCCGATAGCTGTTTGGGTGAGTCTCTAGGTGGCATCGCATAATCCGTTTGCTTGGACGTAATACGCTTGACCAACTCACTGGCCTCAGGTTGCATGGGAACGATGGCAGACGAGCCAGAATCAGCTTTCCCAAGAGCCATTTCTCGCAAATCCAACCGTAGGCCGCTTTTTTCGGCGGACTGGTCAGGACCGTGGCATTGAAAACACTTGTCGGACAGGATCGGCCGGATATCGCGACTGAAATTAAGTGCAACTTCCTCTGCAGTCAGTCCGCGAGAAAACACTAGCACTACACCAAGGCAAATGATGAAACGACTCATGGGGCGAGTATGATCCATTTTTATTTATTGACTTCACCGAATTTGGACCGAAGGCGTATTTTAGGCTAACTATAGGGGTAGTGGAGGGTGTTAAACCTCCCAGATCGCAGAGATCTTTAACAAGATCCACCACCTTGCATTCCTAAAATAAGCATCATCACCTGGCGACGCAAAACAAGTGCTTTTCGCCGCGGATAAAAAGTTCGTTGTCGACGGGGGCAGGGGTTGCATCGACACCTTCACCCAAGGGATTGGTCGACACAATTTCTAATTCGCTAGAGTCCTTGATCACCACAATCGTCCCGCTGCGGTCGGTCAAGTAGATATGTCCGCCGGCGGCGACGGGTGACGCATACGTTCCATTCAGCTCAGGGATGCGGCTTGCTTCGTAGTGGGCCTTGCCCGTTTTGCTGTCCAAGCAAGTCAACTGGCCGGTCTTGCCTTTGTAAAAGTAAATCCTACCTTGAGTCAACAACGGCGAGGCCACGTCGGGTGTGTTGCGATCGACCTTCCAAACAACACTCTTGGATCCTGTGATGTCTCCTGTCCCATCCAATCGAAATGCCCCCATAAACGCACCACGAAAACCGCTTCCAACAAAGGCCAATCCATCGCTCGCGACCGCCGAAGCGCATGGACGCTCGGTTTGGCCGCTGCAACGCCACAATTCACGGCCACTGGCCAAATCGTAGGCGCGAGCGAATCGTTGCCCGTTCATGATGATTTGCTTCTTGCCATCGTGGTTCACGATCAGCGGGGTGGCCCAGCATGTAGGCTCATCCCGAGCCACTTCCCAAATCGTGCTGCCCGTTTTCTTGTTGAGCGCAAACAACTTCGAACCTTCTTCGTGATCCCATGGCACGATGATCATGTCGTCGACCAACGTCGGTGAACTACCCTCGCCGAAGCTACTGCGAGTATTCATTTTTCCGAATTCGCGTTTCCAAACAAACTTGCCATCCATGGAATAACAATGCAGCCCGCGCGATCCAAAATGAGCATAGACATTTTGACCGTCCGTACACGGAGAAGCAGACGCATAGCCGTTCGTTTCGTGGGTACCTTGATGGGGTGTGTCGTCGATTGCGATCCGCTCCCAATTGAGTTTTCCGGAGTTGCGATCAAAACTGAAGAGTCGGAAACTGAGGTTCTTGCCCGACGCTGGAACAGCGCTGACCACAAAGACCTGTTGTTCCCAGACGATGGGTGAGCCTGATCCACGGCCCGGAATTTCGGCTTTCCATTTCACGTTCTCGGTCGCAGACCAGGAAATCGGCGGTTGGGCGTTGATCGCCACGCTATTGCCGGTCGGACCTCGCCAATGCGCCCAGTTCTCCGAACGTACTAAGCCCACATTGAACAAAACGAAACAAGCAGCCAACATCCATCGAGTCATCAGAACCTCGCTCTCATTATCTATATCATGTGATGGCAGTTCGCCGATCCACAACGTACTGTACCAATTCATCGACGGTTTCGACGTCCAGGATGTCGTCATCGATTTTGATCGAAAATCTTTTTTCCAATTCAAACGTCAATTCGGCCATCGCCACGGAATCAACACCAATCATTGAGAGCGAATCGTCTCCTTTTGGCAAAACGCCGCAGGACGTCTTGAGATACTCGACAATTTGCGTTCGTGTGGACTGGTCATCGTTGCGATCCATGCGAGGTCTTTCTGATACGGATTGGGACTGGCTATTGTACCGAAGCGCTTTTGGGAGCGGTCGCGGCTGTGGGGCGAGACTCCGAATTCTTTTTATTTCCGGCGGATTTTAATGCCTCCAAAACGTCCGACTCCGTCAATAGATCTCTCAAAATGATCGGATTGTCCGGATCAGATCCCGAGTAGATGGCAACGACCGGAATGGAGATGCTATTGAGTTCATTCAGCTTGGCCTGCACGTTGGGCGGATAGTTGGTCATATCCGCGACCATCGGAACGATGGACTCGGACTCAACCAACTCTTTTACTTTTTTCGTTTCCAACGCCACCCTCAAATTCAACTTGCAATTTTGACACCAATTGGCGGTGAAGTCGATCATCACCGTCTTTCCGTCGGCGACGAGTTTGTCGAGTTTCGATTCCTCATACTCCTGCCATGCCAGCGAATACTTCGATGGTTGCAATAGATAAAACGATCCATACGTCCCCGCGAGTGCAACGGCACCTGCGATCAACCATCCCTTGACTTTTGTTCCAGTTTCGGCCCAAGCGGGAATTCGTCCCACCATCCAACATCCAAACCAAACGAACATCAACGCTGAAAGCATCGACATTCGATCCTTGTCCAAAAAGCCACTGACAAGAAACACCACCGACAACAACATGGGAAACGCTAACACCTCTTTAAATGTTTGCATCCAAGGTCCCGGCTTGGGCAAGGCAGACAAGAGCGAGGGTTGAGCCGCGACCGCCAAATACGGCAATGCCATACCGAGCCCAACTCCAAGGAATATCAGGAGCACAACCCATGCTGGCTGACTCAGCGCCACAACAAACACTCCACCTAGAAAGGGTGCACTGCACGGGGTAGCCAATACCGTGGTGATGATCCCCTTGAAGAAGGCACCCGTGTACCCTTCGCGGTTGGATAACTCCGTGCTCGTCTTGCTCATCGCGAACCCGGGGATTGGAATCTCCCATACGCCCAAGAAACTCAGCGCAAGCGAAAACATGAATGCCGTGATAACGACTCGGAATTCGATCGAACCAAACTGTTGCCCCCAGCCATAGGCCGTTCCGGTATACGCGCGAACCAACACGCTGAGCAACCCAAGCGCCAGGACCAACGAGACGATGCCCGCCGAGTAAGTCAACGTCAGCATCGAAGCCGTCTTGCGGTCGCCGCCCGCTTCGCTCACAAAACCTAAAACCTTGAGCCCAATCACCGGCAATACGCAAGGCATAAAGTTGAGAATCAATCCACCCACCATGGCCAAACAAAACTTGGTGAGTATCTCGAACGCAGACAGCGTTAGCTTGATCTTGGACCCATCGATCCACTTGGTTAGATTGGGGTTTTGAGCCACGTCCTTATAGGGTATCGAAGTCAAAACTGCGTTCGTTGGCTCATCCTTGGAACTCGGTCCTACATTCAAGTCGACTTGAAATCGTATCCCACGTGGATTGTCGCAACTGACATCGGTGCATCCTTGATATCCGATTAATCCTTGGAGTGGATAGATTCCTTGGATGGCTTGATCGGGAACTTGCAACGGGATTCGCCAAGTCGCATTTCCGGTGTAGTAATCTACCTCGATCCCTCCACCGAGATTCTTGTGAATTAGCTTATCGTTTGTGCGTGGACTGCCCGAGATGAGTCCTGCCTTTTGAGTCAGAACGATAAGCGTTCTCGACTCGGTAGTTATATCGGCCGGGTCATACTTGTAGATGTGGTAGCCTTTGTCCGGTTTCGCCGATAACACCAACTCGAACTTGTCTCCCGACTTCACAATCGACTTGCTCGACACCACCGTCCATTCGATAGGACTATCCTGCTCACGAAACGGACCGTTGCTCGCAGCCGACTTGGCCGCCGCATAGTACCCTTTGAACTTGGCGTTAAGTTCCAGCCCTTGGACCGGAATACAAGAGCTCTTGCAAACTTGTGCGTTGACTTTGACCTTGATCGGTGCCGGAGGATCGGAGACGGGTTTTTCAAACTTGACCGGCGCGGTCCACGATACCGAATCGTGGTGGATTTCACAACGCAACCCTTCGAAGCCCTCTTCCTTGAGTGAAATCTCAAACGAGTTGTTCGGCGAAAACGGGCCAGAGAGTGTTACGCCTGGCGAAGTGATGTTGATGACCGTCGGCGAAGGTCCGCCCGCAGGTTGTGTGGTCGAAAACGTGTGGTGTCCAGACTCCAATGTCAAATTTACCGTTACACGCCCCGCTAGACCTCCTTCCTCGACTTCAAAACTTGCGTCGTACTCGAACGGAGTCGAAGACAACGGATCGCCAAAATCGTCTCCCAATCCACCGAATCCCAAGTTCAGGCTCTTGGATTTGCTCGATTGTGCAAATGCAACCTGTCCACAGGTGATGAAGAAGCAGGTAGCACATAAGCAAAATGCCAGTGCAATTCGAGTGAAAAATGAGACCATACGATCTTTCTCGCTTTCGTAAGTGGACCAAGCATTTTACAAGGTCAGCGAGGGATGGGTCAACCTGCGATCGGAGTGATAGCAATATTGACTATTCGGTTGCCCAATAGTCAATCACTTGCACTTTGTCCAAATGAGGCTTGAGAACATCAACGAATTCCTGATGTTTGGCATGTTTCAAATAAACTTCCCGATCCGCTTCCGACTTGAAAGTGATAAGAAAGCAATGGGTAAATCCGTTTGCTAATCCTTCCGGGCTGTTGTTGGTGCCATTCTCGAACGCTGCGACTTGTTCAATGCTCTTTCGCAACGACCGGAACGCCTCCACCACTTTTTGGACGTCCTCCGGACTGCTCGTATCCTTGAATTTGAACATGACCACATGTCGAAGCATCTTGGATGTCTTTTCCTGTGCAAAGCAAAAAGGGAACAAGGTTGCCATGGCAATCGAAACAACCAAAGCACTTGTCAGGAGGGTGAGTGATAGTCGAAATGAAGTCATAGTGAGGGGTAACGGGTGAGGGGTGAAATTGTCCCAATTGCTCCGAAAATCTAAAATCTAAAATCAAACGATTGGGGACAATCGTTTTACTCCGAGGCTACTTCATTCCTGCGAGCAAGCCTTTGGTGTAACCGACGGACTCGGCCAATCCAGGAACCGGATTCTTGCCATCCTTCTCGTATTCGAACCCAACAAGCCCTTGGTATTTGATCTTCAAGAGGGCAGCCAAGATCGATTTCGAATCGAGGATACCGCGCCCGGCTTCGATCGGCGTATTTTTGTCTCCCAACGCCGAGATATCTTTTAAGTGAACATCGTAGAGACGTTCATGGCACTTGATAATCGACTCGGCGGGGTCCACTCCGGCGCGAGCGGTATGGCCAACATCAATGCACAGGCCGATGCGTTTGTCAAATTTTTCGACGGCGCGCATCACGTCGTATGGCGATGGGAAAAAACCCTTGTCCTCGGGACCATGATTGTGAATCGCTAGTTTGATATCGAATTCCTTAACCATCTTGTCCAGGACAGGAATAGCATCATGGCTCGGGGCACACACGATGGTCGACACTCCAATGTCCCGCGCGTATTCAAAGGCCTCTCGGATTTCCGTTTCGCCCTTACGCATGGAGACGTTGCCAACGCTGAGCGGGGTAATGCCGGCATCGCGAAACATTTGAGCGCGTCGTTTGCGTTCGTCGGGTGAATGCGATATATCAATGTGATTCTTGACGTTCTTGATCGAAACGTGCTTGAGCCCAACTTGATTCACGGCTTTGATCGCGTCTTCGATCGGCAGCTCTCGAAGCGTGTATGTGGCGACTCCGACCTTTAAGCCAAGCCACGGATCGGCCTCCAACGCGATCGCGGGATTGGTCGCCAAGGCAACGGTTCGAATCGTTGGTAGGATCGCTGCTAACGCACCGGCTTGAATCCATTGTCTGCGCAAAACGTGTGTCATGAGAAAGGTTCTCGAAAAAATGTTTTTGGTCGATTAAGCGTGCACAATAGGTTTGCTTTGCGAAAAGAACTGCATTGGGTTTTCGTAAACCACTCTACGAATCAGCTCTTTGGAATGCCCGCGTTTCTTAAGCTCCATGATTAAGTCCGGGATAGCGGTCGGTTTGCTTGGCCCCCAATCTCCCGCAGAGTTTGCCATTAGACGCTCGGGGCCATATTTTTCGATCATGTCTGCGGCCCGTTGCGGCGTGCATTTGCTGACCGGATAGAGTGTCATCCCTGCCCAAAAACCGTTCTCGAGAACATGCTCGATGGTATGTTCCTCGACATGGTCGACAAGCACACGCGACCGATCGATTCGCGAATCTCCCATGAGCATATCGAGAATCATCCGTGTGCCTTGATATTTGTCTTCCAAATGTGGCGTGTGAATCAAAATCTGCTGGCTGTATTTGACTGCCAGATCTACGTGTTCCAAAAAGATGATCGACTCGTTGCGCGTGTTCTTGTTGAGTCCGATCTCGCCAATCCCAAGCACGTTTTTGGCCGCGAGAAATTCCGGGATCATCGCGATGACTTCGCGCGACAAACTGACGTTTTCGGCTTCTTTGGCGTTGATGCAAAGCCAAGTGTAATGCGTGATACCGTATTGGGCAGCTCGCTTGGGCTCGAACTCCGTTAGCTGCCGAAAATAATCGCGAAAGCTCTCGACGCTGCCGCGATCAAAACCGGCCCAAAAGGCTGGTTCACTGATGGCAACGCAGCCCATCTTGGCCAACGTCTCATAGTCGTCGGTGGTTCTCGATACCATGTGCAAATGCGGATCGATGTATTCCATGCTCAGCTACCTCTCTGGACGTTGAGGTTTCGCTGCCACTCGGGATCGTAGTCTCGACTCATCAGCAGTTGGACACGTTTGGCCTTATCCACTTCGTCGTCGCAAAGAATATTCATGCCTTGTATGAGCAAATTCATCTGTTTGGAGTCTTCGGTGTCACCCGAGCTACGCTCGATACGATCCAAGGTTGCAGCCAATTCGAGTATCTTGGCGCGCGCGATCAGGAACTCGTCGGCGACGACTTGACGGGCCGTACGTTCGACAAGCGGTTCTTGGGTAAGCGGCTTAGTATTCATTGCTGACAGTCTCTGCAACTTTAGGTAATTCGGTTTCCGGAGGCTTAGTCGCGACGGCCTGGCGAATTCGACGTTGAGCGACCTCCAGCGCCAATATCTCCAATACTTCGTCTACCGTTTTGGTTCCTAATTCTCCTTCGATTCGATCCCGCAATGCGATCGACTGCGTCTCGGCCTCGCGCGGTCCCACGACCGCCATGTAGGGTATCAACTCTACCTGCGCATCCCGAATCTTGGCTTGAACTTTCGCACCTCTTGAATCGACAGTAACCCGGAATCCCGCTTCGGTGAATTTCTTTTCCAGCTCAAGCGCATAATCGTTTGATTTTTCGCTGAGAGGGCAGATTCGGACTTGTTCGGGCGCGAGCCACATCGGAAATGCACCGGCAAAATGTTCGGTCAGCATGCCCACGAACCTCTCCATCGAACCAAACGGTGCGCGATGGATCATCACGGGTCGATGCGTCTTGTTATCGGAACCGATGTACTCCAATTGGAATCGCTCTGGAAGATTATAGTCCAGTTGCACCGTGCCAAGTTGCCATTGGCGCCCAATACAATCGCGGACCATGAAGTCGGCTTTTGGCCCGTAAAATGCCGCTTCCCCCTCGGCGGCCTCGAAATTCAAGCCCGATTCCTCAAGCACGCGCCTCAAAGCTGCTTCGGCTTTTTGCCAGTTCTCTTCGCTCCCAACGTACTTGTCGCTCTTGGGATCCCGGAGCGAAAGCTGAACGCGATAGTCTTTGAGTCCCACGGATTCCAATACCATTCGGGTAAGTTCAATCGTATTGCGAAACTCCTGTTCCACCTGATCCTGTGTGCAAAAAATGTGCGCGTCATCTTGAGTCAATCCACGCACCCGCAACATCCCGTTCAGCTCGCCCGTCTGCTCAAATCGATACACAGTCCCAAATTCAAAGAGACGCAAGGGCAACTGCTTGTACGAACGCGGCATCGCTTTGAAAATCTGCGCGTGATGCGGGCAGTTCATCGGTTTCACTAAATAGCGTTCGTGAAGCCGTTGCCAAGCGTTGAGAACGGCAGTCCGTTCCGCGACGGTTGCGGACGGTCGATAATCCTTGATGTCGCAGCCTAGAACTTCGGCAGCCTGCACAAATGCAGTTTCGTGCGCTACAGGTAACCCTTCCTTGGACTCCAATCGTCGAATCCAACCGTCGACCAGTGCGCCCCCGTCGTTGACGAATAGTGGCGGGAACTGGCTATCGCGATAATACGGGAAATGCCCACTCGTTTCGTAGAGCTCCACTCGCCCGAGATGCGGACTATAGACCGGTTCGTAACCTCGCTTGAGCATCTCTCGTCTCAAAAAATCTTCCAACAAACTGCGAATGCGTGCACCTTTGGGTAGCCACAAACACATGCCTGGTCCGACTTCTTGTGTAATCTGAAATAGTCCTAGGCGCTTGCCTATGACGCGATGGTCCCGCTTCTTTGCTTCCTCGATCTGCTCAAGATGGGCCTGCAGATCTTTGGGACTAAAAAATGCAGTTCCATAGACTCGCTGCAACTGTTGTCCTGATGCATCCCCCTTCCAATAGGCACCCGCAACACTCAAGACCTTAAACGCTTTGATCTTTCCTGCATCTGGAATATGCGGGCCACGGCACAAATCAACGAATTCTCCCTGGCGATAGAAGCCAAGCGAATCATGCGAAGCCAATCCCGTTCGGATATGCTCTACTTTGAGCGATTGCTTCATGTCCTGGCAAAGTTCAAGCGACTGCTGGCGATCCAACGAAAATTGCTCAAACGGTTCAGCCATTTCGACGATCTTGGCCATCTCCTGTTCGATCTTGGCAAAATCGTCTTCGCTCAACTTCTCCTGCAAATCGAAGTCGTAATAGAAGCCATTCGAAATGGTCGGTCCGAAAGCCAGGGATACGTTGGGGTACAATCGCATGACCGCCCGAGCCATCACGTGTGCACATGAGTGACGAAGCACATCCAAAGCCTCCGGGTCCTTTTCCGTCAAAAGTCGCAACGGAATGGGGGCGCCATTGGAAAACGGCTTGAGGGAACGCGTCGAATCAATGACTTGATCGCCGACTTTGGCCGCAATGACGGCTTTCGCCAATCTTGAGCCTATCTTTTCGGCCACGGTAAGCGGCGTGGCCTCGTCAGGATGTGAAACGATGCTTCCGTCGGGGAGTAGCACTTCTAACATGGCATTTACTTCCTAGCTATCTAACTTAATGATCCTGACGCATCATGGAATGCTACGTCGACAATCGGTTAAGTTCTAAGGTTCGATCGATTCGTCAAGACAAAAGACGAATCCAGTTGGATGAGACCGCTTCCGATCGTTTTTGAATCTCGTCCAATGGAAATCGTCGCCTTTGGTTTCACACTTGGCAATGGGGGGGAGGCAGGCGTGAGGCGTGAGGCGTGAGGCGTGAGGGGTGAGGCGTGAGGGATGAGGCGTGTCCGCCTCGGAGATGCGGACCTACGTAGCAGCGTATCTCCGAGACGCTGGTATTGAAAATCAACGAAAACTCGCCGCACGGATTCCATTTCAACGTATCTTGGGGCTTGAAATGCAAGCCCACTCGGAGGATGCGGGTTTCAATAGCCAGAACGTCCGCCTCGGACATGCCGAACTACGGTGGTGTTGCAGAACCTGCTATGGCTGATTGGATCGGATCAACCCAACCACAATTCCGATGTCCGTCGTCGTAGCCCGCCGCCCATGAATCTGCTCAAATCGTTGCAATGCGTACCGCATCACTGCAGCATCCGGAATCGATCCTCCAGTCATTCCAGTGAGGAGTCCAATTTGGTAAGAATCGTCAGGATCGATAAAGGGATTAACCGAACAGTCTGTCGTTTGACTTTGTGGGGCTGTTTTGGGAATAGTGAGCCAAACAAAAAACGATATCACCGCTAATGCGAGGACAACTTGGACAACCGACGTCATGATTTCACCCGACTCGACTAAGGCTATGCTGGCAAATTGACCTCACATCATAACAAACAATAGGGTTTGCTTTCACTACTTTTTGTTATTCCTGCGACACCGACCATCCATGACAATAAGTGCATAAGCACGCTACGTAGTTACCAAAGCCGCAATGAGCTCACCGCCGTTGATGGTTGCTCGTTCATCGCGACCATTATGCAGATAAGTTAATTCCAGATGATTTAGTCCTAGCAGATGCAAGATGGTTGCATGGATATCGTGCACATGGCATCGGTTTTCGGTTGCCCGAAATCCAATCTCATCGGTCGCGCCAATAGTTTGCCCTCCGCAAATCCCACCACCCGCCATCCACATGCTGAATCCCCATGGGTTGTGATCACGCCCATAGTCCTTACCGCCTGGAGCGCCCGTGTCACTAAACGGCGTCCGCCCGAATTCACCGCCCCATACTACCAGCGTTTCGTCCAAAAGACCGCGGGCCTTTAGATCCTGAAGCAGGCCAGCGATGGGCTTATCCGAGGCACGGCACCACTTCGTGTGGTTGGCTTCGAGCGCCGAATGCCCATCCCAACCACTCCCGCTACCACAATACAGTTCAATAAAACGAACACCTCGTTCCACAAGTCGTCTCGCCAGTAAACAATTCCGCCCAAACGTCGCTGTTTCTTTTTCGTCCAACCCGTAAAGCTCTCGCGTGGCTTGCGTTTCATTGGACAAGTCGACGGACTCCGGTGCAGCCGATTGCATCCGGTACGCCAGTTCATACGTTTCCAGCCGCGCATCGAGTTCAGCATCCCCTGGACGCTTGTCTCGATGGTAAGCATTCAATTGTTGGAAGAAATCGAGTCGGCTGCGCTGGCGATCGACGCTGACGGGATTCGACGGCGAAAGGTCCAAGATGGCTGGCCCCTCCCGCTGAAGCAAAGTCCCTTGGTAGGTCGCAGGCAGAAAACCTGAACTCCAATTCGTAGTGCCCCCCCGAACAATCTTGTCATCCGTCATACATACAAAAGTTGGCAAGTTCTGATTGGCCGCTCCCAACCCATACGAGACCCATGCGCCCAAGGAGGGACGGCCGGCTAATACGGAACCGGTATTCATCTGGCGCACCGAACCTACGTGGTTAAGTCCGTTCGCCCAACAAGACCGAATAACAGCTAATTCATCTGCCTGGTTCGCTATGTGTGGATACCACTCGGAAACCCACAAGCCAGATTCGCCATGTCGTTTCCAAGTCCTCGGAGAACGAACGAGCGGCATGCGGTGGGAACCGGTCGCGCTGGTCACGGGAAGCTCGAACGAGGCTGGAATAGGCTTCCCATCAAGTTCGTTTAGAAGCGGTTTGGGATCAAACAAATCGATATGGCTGGGCCCCCCTTCCATGAAAAGCCAAATGACGGATCGAACTCTTGGACGGTGATGAGGGCGTCTTTCAACGCCTCCACCGATTGCGATTTCCGATGCGAATGCCTTGTTCGTGGTACCATCGTCTGCGAGCAATTGGGCCATGGCAATGCCCGCCAACCCACTACCCGCTCGCATCATCCAATCACGGCGCACTGGACGGCAAGCTGGTGCACGGGCCGCATGTCGGCAACTCGTCTCGGTCCTTGCAGCTTCCGAGCCTTCAGAGATTGGTTGTTTGAAATCAGACATTCGAGGTTCCCGTTTCCGTTTAGGCGTCAGAATCTGAACAGAAATTCATTCGAATTGAGTAGCATGAGGCAGAAATCGGAAAGGGCTCGCTTTGCGTTGACATCGTCCGACGTTGGTTGCGTCGCCGCTTTGTCGGCCTCGCCGTTTGCCTTTGCATCACGCTCGTTTTCTATCGCCATCAATTGAGTTTGATGCACGAGGAAATGGAACGCATCTCGCAATTCGTGTTCGTCTGGCGAACGCGAGAACGCAATCTGAAACGCTCTTTCAATTTGCATCCTCTGGACACTTCCCACCTCCGAAATGACTCGTTCTGCAAATGCGTCCGACCATTCCTCGCTCGCTTGGCCGTTGAGCATCGTCAACGCTTGCGGTGCCGTGAGGGTTTGATTTCGACAAGCACAAGCTTCATGCGAATCAGGAAAATCAAAAGCTTCCAACAAAGGGAAACGATCGTTGCGACGAACAAATACATAGACGCTGCGTCGAACAAAATCCGACCGCTTGGAACTTACTTTCCAACCACCTGCTGGAATCGGTCTTCCCGCGGGGAGCGGCGGGAACACGCTAGGACCGCCCAATTGTCGATTCATCAAACCGGAAACCGCCAACGCGCTATCTCGAATGGATTCGGCATCCAGTCGCTGCGGCGGGAATCTCCAAAGCAAACGATTGTCGGGGTCACGGAATTCGCGTCTGCCATCGTTCGACCCTTGTCGATAAGTTGCCGACGTCATAATCAACCGGTGCAAGGACTTGTTGTTCCAGCCGCTTTGCATGAATCGATGGGCCATCCAGTCGAGAAGTTCCACATGGCTCGGCGGATCTCCTAACGCTCCGAAGTCGCTCGGCGTTCCAACGATTCCTCGTCCAAAATGGTAGTGCCAGACTCGATTGACCATGACTCGTGCAGTCAACGGATTGGAAGGGTTCGTCAACCAGCCCGCGAGAGCTTTTCTTCGGCCAGACGATTTGCCGACGAGCGGTTCGCTAATGGCCAATGGCCCCGGTTCGAGAATCGAAAGAATTCCTGGCTGAACCTCTTCCTTGGGAGATTGGTATTGGCCAACGCCAAGGACGTGGGTCGGTGGAGGCGTATCGCCGATATCGATCATCCCTGTCCCGATGGGCAAGTCCGCAGGCTTCAACGCTTGCAAGCGATCAAGCTCCTTTTGCAATTCCGCGTAACGAACTTGAGCATCGCCCTTGAGCGACTTCGCATCCTTGGCAAAGAGCGCATCGGCGTGCGGCTTGGGTCTTTGCGGGCAAGTTCCACAGTCCTTGTTGTTCAAAATGTACGCAATTTGCGACTGAAGAGGAGTACGCAAGTTGGGTGGCGCGTCCATAGCTGCGATGACATAGTCTGGATAACGGGCCAAGAGTTGTTGCGGCGAGTACTTGCGTACCGTAGCTAGCAGTTGATCGATCTCACTCCAAATTCTCCCGGTCTGGCGTTCGTACTCGGCTAATCGAGCCTGATAGTCCTCCAGCTCTCTTCGTTCCACCAGAGGGATTCGATCGTCGTGTCCAATGTTGGCGAAGAACGCTTGCAGTCGATAGTAGTCTTTTTGCAAGATGGGATCATGTTTGTGGTCGTGGCACTGGGCGCAATTCAATGTGAGTCCCATAAAGGTCGCCCCAACGAGGTCCGTCACATGATGCATGATTTCTTGACGCGCGAGCAAGATATCTTTGTTGTTACCCTCTTCTGGATAATGCCTCATGAAGGCTGTTGCTTGCCGTGCCTTGAGGTCATCCGGCCAAACTTCGTCGCCCGCAATTTGCTCAACAACGAATCGATCGTAAGGCTTGTCTTGATTGAACGAGTCGATGACATAGTCTCGATAACGCCACGCGTTGGGGCGAGTCTCGTCCTGCTCAAAGCCTGCGCTTTCGGCATACATGGCCAAATCCAACCAGTGACGTCCCCATCGTTCTCCATATTCAGGCGAAGCAAGAAATCGATCGACCAAACGTTCGTATGCGTCTAAACTTTCGTCGGCCAAAAAACGAAGGACCTCT
The DNA here is from genome assembly GCA_040080875.1 of Pirellula sp. Taxonomy (GTDB): domain Bacteria; phylum Planctomycetota; class Planctomycetia; order Pirellulales; family Pirellulaceae; genus JBKCUI01. Next base: position 4,707 of record JBEBHM010000041.1, on the reverse strand, counting down.
TCGTGACTGGGTGGCAGGCCGAACAAGTCAAAACTCGCACGCCGAATCAACGTGATTCGATCGGCCTCAACTGACATTTTGATCGATTCTGCCTCGAGCCTTTGAAGAATGAAAGCATCGATCGGGTTTTGGACCCGATCCTGATCAAACACTCGAGGGATTGCGGATTGCTTGACTGGCTGGAGAGCCCAGTAGGACTGTTCGTCCGGTGTGAATTCACGACCTTGGGCGTTCAACTTCGAAGTGCAAATGCCTACGGCGATGTACGTCGCGATGCACGTCAGGATGCAATAGGCTAGTATTGTCTTCATCTGTTCGAGTCACCGAAGTGGTTGAATGGACCGCATCTCAATGAAACGGCGAGGGGATGGGGACTTGCGAAGCTCTATTGTAATGCACAAACTCGTTGAGTGAAACGAATACTCCCTACGGTGAAACAAACACCGAGCGGCATGCGTGCGGTCACGATTCGGAGAATCGTGCAACCGTTGCGCCTCAGTCCATTTCGACTTTGCGGTAGATACTCCAGCTCAAGCATCCGATCAACAATACGAATACGTACAAGGTGAACATTGGATCCCATTGCTCTCGGCCTGAAAGCTCCCTGGCTTTCTGGAAATCAGCAAAGAAACCGACGAACCATTGCGACGCCAACGCTCCAACGGTCCCCATCATATTCATGAAACCAAATAGCGGGCCGACGTGCTTGCCGCACTGCTCAATCGCCGCCGACCACCACGAGGGTAGCGTCAATTGGACACAAAAGCACGACAGCGCTGCCCACCTCGACAATGCCCCTGCCGACTCGGCTCGCACCGCGAGAAACAAAAATACCGAAGCCAACAAAAAAGACAACGAACAAAATAGGCGGCGCAGCGAACTTGCACGCTCACCCGTTTTGGTGATCTGATCCACTACTAATCCTCCGAGCAGTACTCCTGCTGCAGCTCCCATGAGCGCCAACGAAGTCAGATCTCCTGACCGCATGTTGGTAAGCCCATGGGCGGACTCCAGGTACGTCGGAAACCACGTAAAGTAAAAATAAGAGTTAAATGAGCTACACATAATGACCAAGCTCAAGACCAAAATGCCTCGATTGGTCACGACACGTTTCCAATCGACTTTCTGGTGGGTTTGATGTCCCTGCTCGCCACGTTCGTCGAGGATTTTTTTAAGTTCCAACGCGTTGACTTGACCATGCTCCTCGGGACGATCTCGATACCATATCCAAAACCCGATTGCCCAAACGACGCCAAACAAACCGAAGATAAAGAAATTCCATTTCCACCCAACGACCTCGATCAAGCGGCTTGCGAGCCACGGGGCGATCGCTCCGCCTATAAGCGAAACCGACAGCATCACGCCTTGCACTCTGCCTCGTTCTTGTTTTGGGAACCAACGCGTCAATACGCGAGCCGCGTTGGGATAGGCACCTGCCTCGCCCGCACCGAACAGGAATCGAATGACGAGCAAACTGGAAAAACCTGTTGCGACGCCACTCAATGCGGTAAACGCGGACCACCACAGAGTGATCCTCGTCAGCACTCGCCGGGCGCCAATCAACTCGCCCCATCGACCGGTAGGAATTTCAAACAATCCATATGCGATTTGGAACGACATGGCCAAATAGGCCATTTGAATATTGGTAAGCGAAAACTCACGCTGGATCGACGGTGCCGCCTTGGCCCAGCAAACGCGATCGAGATACAGAACGGCAGCCATGGAGCAAAGCCAAGCCGCTACAATAAACCGCGTTCGCGATGGACGATGCTCTGCAACAGGCTCTTCGAATGATTGGACGGGTTCTGATTGCATGCGAACAATGTACCATGAAATGGCCTTCGTTATTTTCCTTCCCACACTAAATGATGGTGCACAATTCTGCCGTAGCGGAATGCGTCAAGCATTTCGACAACGCCTCGAAAACCTTGACGGTTTCCGCTACATGCGAACAGAATTGCGCACGCTCATATAGATTTTCCCGAGAAGCAATCCCACATGTTGATAGGATTCGCTAGCGACGAGCGCTATGTCGCGATCGCCGATGTGTGTTTCGAATTCCAGAACCAAGCCGGTCAATCGTGGGAATCTCGCTCGCGAGCTAGCGGCGCCGTGCATTGTGATTTGCCACCTGGAACGTATCGCGTCATGCTTCAGAAACCTGGCTTCGGTGCTAAACTGTCGGCCATCACGCTTCCCTCATCCGAACCATTTCATTTTCGATTGTTGGCCGATGAACTCATGGGTTATGCTTGGCCCAAGTGGATTCGAAGCGGAGAAGAATCAGAATTTCGTGTTCATTCGGTGGAACCTTTTTATTGCGAACTCTGGCGCTATGGTTGGCAACCTGAGTTATCGAAGCGATTGGGTTGGCATGACGAACATGGCCCACGTGCAATGATGCAAATAACTCCTGATGGCGACTATACGCGAACCGGAGTTCGTTGGAACAGTGTTGGGTATGTTTCGCTTGCACATCGACAATTCGCTACCGCCCCCGAGCGATCGGGACTTTATTACTTTCGAGTCTCGACCAAATCAGGCGCCAAGTTTTCTTTTCCCTGGATCGTCGCACCGAAATCACCAAAGCATCGCTTGGCGGTCCTCGCCTCCAATATGACTTGGAACGCCTACAACTCATTTGGTGGTCGGAGCAACTACATTCACGCCGATCAGCTGCCATCGACGCCCACAGTCAACTCACGCTTCGAATTGCGACGATACCAAGACGCTGAACATGGCACATGGGGCTACGATTCCTATGCACCATTGTCGTTCGATCGTCCAGAACCCTTCAATCATATCGACTTCGAGGAACGCATCACCGACCCGATCGAGGGACGACAAGCATGCCATCTAGCGCCTGCCGAGTGGCGGCTTATTGGATGGATGGAGCGCGAGGGCATTGAGTACGACTACTATGCTGAGTCCCAACTGGATGATGGATCGTTGGATTTGGACGCGTATCGTGCACTGGTTATTGCGGTCCATCCAGAATATTGGACTCGAGCCATGTACGAGCGCGTCAAGCGATGGGTCTATGAGCGAGGCGGACGATTGATCTATTTGGGTGGCAATGGTGTTAACTGCGAAGTCGAAATCGACACGCACGGATCGATGATTTGCCAAAACGGTGCCATTACCAGCTTGTACCGCTCGGGCATGCGAGACTGCGATAGCCGACTCGCCATGCGTCTAGAATCCGAAGCGAATTTGCTCGGCGTCGTGTTTACACCGACAGGAATCATGACCGGAGCGCCCTATCGCGTGGTGGATGCGTCGCATTGGGTGTTCCGCGGAACAGGACTCGAGCCAGGGGAAGTTTTTGGTGAATCCAGCCTGCACCAACGTTGTCCCGGTGGAGCATCTGGGCATGAGACCGACAAGATCTCGGAACACTCGCCCAAGAACCTTCAATTGATCGCCAAAGGCATGAACGTAGACGAGGGAGGTGCCGAAATCACGATGTTCGAAACGCCAAGCGGTGGTCAAGTTTTTTCGGTCGGATCCATCAACTATTGCGCCTCGCTCCCTGTCGATGAACATATATCTCGCATTACAAAAAACGTCCTCCAACGATTCGTGTGTGAACCGTGAAAATCGTCCGTGTCGAAGCCATCCCCGTTTGTGTCCCTCTCAAAAAAAACATGACCGCCAAAACGGCGCATGGGGAACATGCGACTTCTCCCTACGTCATCGTCAAGATGCATACCGACGAAGGGATCGTGGGGTTGGGTGAAGCCACCATTTCGGGCTTGTGGTCGGGCGAGACGCAAGCGGGCACAGTCTCCGCAATCCGAAACTATCTCGAACCCGTTCTGTTAGGCAAGGACCCTCGCGACATCAATGCCGTCCGACGCGCGATGGAGTTTGAGATCAAGCTTAATCCGTTCACCAAAGCCGCAGTGGAAATAGCTGCGTGGGATATCGCCGGGAAAGCGTGTGGGCTACCTATCTATCGATTGCTGGGCGGCAAAGCTAGAGACAAAATCCGTATCAAGCTCGTGGTATGGGCTCGCGATATCGATGGTTCGATCCGAATGGCGGAAGAACTATTGGCCACGGGAGTTACCTGCATCAAGGTCAAGACGGGGTTAGAACCGATGAGCGATATCGCACGCGTGCGGGCCGTGCGGAAAGTTATCGGCGATCACGTTCCGCTCACGATCGATTCGAATTGCGGATGGACCATACAACAGGCGAAGTATTGTTTGCGTGAACTTGCCGACATGCGTCTTCTGTTGGCAGAGCAGCCGATCCATGCCGGCGATCCGGCGGCGTTGGCCGAAGTTCGCCAATCGTGTGCGACACCAATCATGGCGGACGAGAGCGTCTTTACCCTACAAGATGCTTGGCAACTAACGATGCATCGGGCGGCCGACATATTCAGCATCTATCCGGGAAAACATGGCGGCATTGCCGCTACCGCCGAGATTGTTGCGGTTGCCAAAGCGGCCGGATTGCGATGCACTATCGGCAGCAACCTTGAATTGGGTATTGGGACAGCGGCCATGTTGCATGTGGCGTCAGCCTTTCCCGAGATCGATACGGACTCATTTCCTGCGGACACGATCGGACCGTTTTATCATGAATCCGATCTGTTATGCGAATCGCTCATGCTGGGCCCACCGCATGCCATCGTGCCCGACGGCCCCGGGCTAGGTGTCTCACTCGACGAGGAGCAACTCAAGCGATGGAGAGTCGACC
>JBEBHM010000536.1:0-6101 GCA_040080875.1 Pirellula sp. | reverse complement strand
CTAAGAACAATCCCAATAAGGGCCCAGAAATCGAAAGCCGTTTCTCACAGCTAAGCGATTCGGCTATCGCGTTACAGCACAGTTACATCTCGAGCAATATCAATCCGCTCGGCAGCAAACAACAACTTGAAATCTCTTCGTTCGGAACGAAGTACGATAGTTTCCATAAAGCAAACCATCCCTATCTTCGATCGGTTCTCGAGCAATTTGGTTTTTACGATATCTTCTTAATCGATGCGGAATCGGGCGATATCGTTTACACCGTGTTCAAGGAAGTGGATTTCGCCACCAACCTAAACAATGGTCCATACTCGCGCACGAACTTAGGTGAGGCGTTTCGCAAAGCGAACAGCGCCTCCTCCACGGATCCGGCTGTGCTCATCGATTTCGCTTGTTACTATCCGTCGTACGAAGCTCCGGCGAGTTTCATCGCAACTCCCATCTTTGATGGAGATCGACGCCTGGGTGTGTTGGCGATCCAAATGCCAATCGACCGAATCAACCAAGTCATGAATGTCGGTGCGACGCTTGGCGAAAAAGGTGAAGCGTATCTGGTCGCCGCCGATGGATTGCCTCGCTCTGACAGCAAACTCGACGTCCAAAACCGAACGATTATCAAAGCCTTCATGAACCCAAGCAATGGCACAATGAAATCCGCCGCAATCGACAGTGCTATTGCAGGTAAATCGGGCGTGGCAGTCGACACGAACTATCTGGGAGCAGAGACTATCTCGGCGTTTGCTCCGATCAACGTCCTTGGGCTTAAGTGGGCGGTCATTACCGAAGAACCTACCGAATCGGCGTTGGCCGCGTCGGATGCAATCACCGAAGCGACAAACAATGCGCAATCGGCGTTGCTCTTTTGGGCGTTTACATTGACTGGCTTGTCGAGCGTGATCATCCTCCCATTTGCTTGGTGGATTGTTCGAAACTTGATGCAGCCGATCGATGCAACCATCGCCACACTTCGAGATATTGCCGAAGGCGAAGGGGACTTGACTCGACGACTAGATCAATCTCGAACCGACGAGCTTGGCGAAATGGCCAAGTGGTTCAATGCATTCGCTGATCGAATCCACGACGTGATATCGACGATCTCCTCCAATGCTCAGTTGTTGGCCAGCAGCTCGCACCAACTGTCAACTACCGCCGAACATCTTTCCGCTGGCGTGTCAAGTAGCAAGCAACAATCGGCCAGCGTTAGCGCCGCTGCCGAAGAAATGTCGGTCAACATGCGAGAAGTCGCTGACAGCACTGACGGGATGAGCCAAACCATCCGCGCCGTAGCCGCCAGCGTCGAAGAAATGAACCAAACCATTCGCGAAATCGCCCGCAATGCCGAAAAGAGTGCCACGGTCGCAGGCCAAGCCGCCAACCTAGTAGAAATCAGCAACGACAAGATTTCCAACCTGGGTGAAGCAGCTGACGAAATCGGCAAAGTGATCGAGGTTATCCAAGACATCGCCGAACAAACCAACCTGCTAGCCTTGAACGCGACGATCGAAGCGGCCCGAGCAGGCGAAGCCGGTAAAGGCTTTGCTGTAGTGGCCACCGAAGTCAAAGAGCTCGCGAAGCAAACAGCAGCTGCAACCGATGACATCCGAACTCGAATCGAAGCCATGCAAGCGTCGACGAGTGAAGCAGTCGACTCGATTCGTGAGATTAGTCAGGTCATCAACAACGTGAACGAAGTTTCTCGTACGATCGCCTCGGCAGTCGAACAACAGAGCATTACCACACGTCAGATTTCTGACAACGTCAGCACGACAGCTTCGGCGGCAGAGACCGTCGCGCGTGGAGTTTCCGAAACAGCAGTTGCTAGTCGAGAGATTACCGAAAACATCACGCGGGTTGATGGCGTGCTGTTGCAAACTGCCGAGGGTGCCGATGAATCGCGTGAAGCGGGACTACGGCTGAATGAACTTGCCACCGAGATGAATGGATTGATCGGACGGTTCAAGACACGTACCAGCCACGGTGGATCGACTCTCGCGAGAATCTAACAAGCACCTAAGCAAATTAACATCAGACCCTCCAACTTTTAGTTTTAAACCGTCATGGCTACTGTTACTCCCAATCCGAACACGATTCGAGCCATCGTTACCGACGATACGGCTTTGTATCGCCGAACGATTGGGGACATTCTGAGAGGAATCCCGGATGTTGAGGTGATAGGATCCGCGTTTGACGGTGAAGATTGTTTGGAGATGGTTCAGAAGCTCAATCCAGACCTAATCACTTTGGATATCCAGATGCCTCGAAGAGATGGGCTGTCCACTCTGCAAGAGCTTAGGAGGCGGAAGGTCACGAGCGAAGTGGTTATGGTCTGTTCTGAGACGGTCGAGAGTGCTGATCAAACATTACTGGCCCTAAGGATGGGGGCCTTGGACTTGATCCTCAAGCCACATGGAAGTGATTTATCGGAGAACAGACGTAATCTTGAGTCACAGCTAAAGCAACAAATCCAAACGGTCCGATTCCGCAGAACAAAACGACCACCCTCCACCCTCCAATCCATGGATCTCCCTCGCGCTGCGACGGACGACAAGGGCCACTCCAATTTGGTCAAACGACCGCCTTCGTTTGGCAAACCTAGATGCGTCTGCATTGGGGTGTCAACGGGTGGGCCGCAGGCGTTAGGGCTCCTCGTCCCAGGTTTGCCTGCCGACTTACCTGTTCCGATTTTTATTGTTCAACACATGCCGCCTGTATTTACCAAGAGCCTTGCGGACCATTTGAACAAGGCTGGTAATGTTCGCGTTTCAGAGGCGATCGATGGAGAGATCGCCGTTGCAGGTCACATTTACATCGCGCCGGGCGGCAAACAGATGCGGATCGAAAACAAAGGAGCCTCGTTTCAAATTCGTATCACGGATGATCCTCCGTTGGCTTCATGCAAACCAAGCGTTGACTATTTGTTCCACTCGGTCGACTCCTGCGTCGGCAAAGACGCTTTGGCGATTATTCTAACCGGCATGGGGCACGATGGGCTGGCTGGCTGCAAACGACTGCATGCAAGTGGGGCTCGCGTGATTGCTCAAAGTGCTGAAACCTGTGTTGTCTACGGGATGCCCAGGCAAATCATCGAACACAACCTGGCCCATGAGATACTTCCACTCGATCAAATTTCCAGAAGACTAGCACTATTTACCCAAAGCTTGGCAGCATGCAACTAACTCCAACCAACATTGGGTATATTTTTGATTACATCGAACAATTGTGCGGAATTGCGTTGGATGACTCCAAAGGCTACTTGATCGAAGCCCGATTGAATCCACTCTTAAAGCAACACGCGGTTCAGTCTCCAGTGGAACTGATCGACAAGGCCAAGTCGCCTGCCGGAGAGTCTATTCGCCAATCGCTGGTTGAAGCCATGACGACTCGCGAGACCTTCTTTTTTCGTGACAATAGTCCATTCGAAGCGTTGCAATTCAAAGCATTGCCGGAGTTGCTCGATGCTAAGCTTCGAGAAAAGTCCACGCGCGTCCGCATTTGGTCTGCAGCGGCCAGTACAGGCCAAGAAGCATGTTCGATCGGGATCATCCTGCATGAAATGATTCCAGACCTTCATCGATGGGATATACAGATTCTAGCAACCGACATTTCGGAAAATGCATTGGCTCGCGGCCGTTCCGGAGTGTACACCAAGTTGGAAATCGACCGCGGCTTGCCCAAGCAATACATCTCCAAGTACTTTGCGCCGACCAAAGACGGCTACAAGGTGTTGGATTCAGTTCATCGTCTGATTCGTTTCCAACACCTGAATCTGTTGGAGCCATTTCCGTTTCAGGTCCAGTTTGACGTTATCTTCTGTCGCAACGTGGCAATCTATTTCGACAAAAAAGTGAAGGTGGACTTGTTTCGTCGCATGTTGCCCCTCTTGCCAACATATGGGTATCTGTTCGTCGGCGTCTCTGAAGCGTTGTTTGATTGTGGCCCCGAATTCAAACCACAGTACCACTGCAAGAGTACATTCTATCAGCCCAATTCGAACTACAGCGGTTTGGCGTCGCCTGCGTCAACGAGCACTGCCCCCGCAATGGACCGTCCATCGACTTCCTCCATCAATAGATCGGCTAACCAGGCTGGGCAGAGTCCACGACCCGGAATGAGCGGTCCAGAAACCGGCGTTTCGGTCGCGTCGGTACGACCCGTCATCGCCCAAACGTCTTCGAATGTTGCTTCGAAACCAAGTCGCTAACATCCCATGGATACCAAGGATAGTTCAGGCATGAGAGCCATCGTTGTTGCGTCGATCGTCATATATACCGTGATGGCTGCGAAGCTGGAATTGCAAGCACAGGAGGCTATCGCTCGCGACGCGGTTGCCCCGTCGATCGATGGAATGTGGGGCTATTCCGCACCGACGAATTACAAGATTCTACCTCGCCCAGCAACTCACGCGAACAAGAAAGATCAGCATACCTATGCGGCTTCCCCTTCTGCCATCGAATCGAGACCCGTTCAGCCCTACGCTTATGGCTGGTTCGGCACGAAGCCGTCTCCACAATGGTATCGTTCGTTCGGTAACCGAAAAACGCACACACAGTGGACGTTGAAATAGAGTGACAGCGGTTGCTGTAAAAGCGTCCAGGGCAGCCGTCCGCCGTCCGCCTCGAAGATGCGGACCAACGTTGCAGCGTATCTCCGAGACGCTGGTCCACGCTGATTCCCGCCATTCGCCAACAAGATTCGCAAGTATCATGTGGCACATAGTCCGCCTCGGAGATGCGGACCGACTTGCTGTCCGCCTCGGAGATGCGGACCTACGAGACTCAGATTTAGTAGGGGCTAGAGGCACCCGTGTCCGGATCGCCAACCATGTGGAAGTGGTTGTGGTCGATGTAGATGACTTCGACGGACTCTTTGTCTTCCAAGGTGTACGGAACAGGCCAGCCATTGATGGTGCGCTCTTCGAAGTAGACCGTACACTTGTAGTGTGCATGGTGCAACTGTGCGAAGCCGATCAGCGGCACAAAGCGTGGGTCATCGATATAGTCCGCTATCTTTTCCTTGACGATGCGAATTCGGTTGCGCTGCTTTTCATGTAAGAGCGGAATGCCGCCCCGAATCGGACGAGCGCGTTCCAGTGCATGAATGACTTCATCGTCGCTGGGCGGATCGATGGCTGCCACGGGGCCGCCAGCGGTCAACGGACCCATAATTGGAACCCTTGCGTAACGCTCATGAATGTGGAATTGAACTTCTTCGCTATCCTGCATGTAAGGGCTGATAGGAATCGGAATCGGTAGGCTCATGTTATGAAGGCTAATGCAGCCCATTTGCGAACCAACGGTTGCTAGTACGAGTAAACTAATTGATTGTCGGAATCGCATGCAGGACATCGGATAAACCCTTCGCGTATCGGAGACGATAAGTCGTCGAACAGTAGGAGTTTCGGCCCGATGCGTGTTAAAACTTGCGGGATTTTCCGTCTACAACGAAAATTCCTACGTTTCCGATTGCCAGCATTATCCCGTTTAGTTGGGAAAACCTTGCCAGGCTTGCCAAATTCGGTTGCCTAGAATAACTTTGCCCGGAAATTCCTTTGCATTTTCGCCATGGGGCTTTTCCACTTTCCAATATCACAAATCATTCGCTTGAATGAGCCTGAGGCGCTAGCCGATCGATCCTGAAACTCGGCTTGCGCCTCTGGCTCAAGACAAATCCAGCGAAAGTTGTTACGAAAGTAGAAAAAGTCTGTGGCACGCCTCCAACCTCGTATTGCAGATTCGTCTATGGCTCAACTTTCCCACATGGTCTATTTCACGCTCGACGATGCTTCAGATTCCAAGGTTTTGGAGTTGGTGAATGCATGCAAAATGTATTTAGACAATCATCCGGGACTTGTCTACTTCTCGGTCGGAACGCTCAACAAACAGCTTGCTCGACCGGTCAATGACCATGGCTACCACGTGACGATCAATGTGGTTTTTGATAGTATCGAGTCGCACGATTTGTATCAATCAGCCCCTCGGCATTTGCAATTTATCGCTGAACAAAAGCCGAATTGGAAACAAGTTCGCGTTTTCGACTCTGACCTAGCCTAGTGCCCTGTCCAATTTAGTTTTGGGTAGAGGATCTTGCAAAAGATCCTGAAG
>JBEBHM010000040.1:0-22042 GCA_040080875.1 Pirellula sp. | reverse complement strand
CGCGAGGATGGACCAAGCTGGCGTCCAACGTCCCAATCGAAATCAAATGAGTAGCGATCGGGCCATGCTGGGTGTCGAGTGTGACGATGTGGAATTCTTCTTGCTTCGCGTCAGCCGCAAGACGTGCGAAGACTCGCGAGCAGTATCGTATGGCATCTTCGGAACCCTTGATTCGGTCGATGTCAGCCACGGGTTCGTCTCGGAATTGAGCAACGCGACGACCGAGCTCGATTCCCGCCATGATTTGCGCGTAGCTATCTTTTCGAATCGTTTTGCTAATCCTGCGCAACTCTTGCAGGCTTGATTCTGGCAGCGATGCGATCCTTTCGGATGGGAAGCGGTTGGCGATCACCCGACCGGCTTGGACTGCCGACTCACCGACGACCCCAACGCGAATCAAGATCGCGATGAGCTGAGCATCGCTTAACTTGGAGGGGCCATCGCGAAGAAGTTGTTCCCTGGGGCGATCCTGCTCCGGCGACTGTTTAATTTGTTCGCCAAAGACTTGTCGATCGATCCAATGTTCCGGCGAGAAATTGGCGTTTTGCGCCCATCGAAATCGTTCTTGCTTGTCGACTTCCACGCGGTTTAGCAGGCCATCGCGAGTCAACTGGTTGATCACGCGGGTCACGTAGGCCGGTGCGGCGTCCTGGCACTTTAATTTCGCCCCTTCGGACGAAAACTCGTCCAGATCCCGAATGGCATAAAGGATGGATGCCAATCTTTCTTTTCGTGCCTCACTCACAACCCGCTCGATCCTCCGTCAAGTTCATCAGAAAAACCGATTCTCCTAGCCAAACCGTTGAACGAATCTCCGAATCAACCTGTTGAACGATTCTCCGAATCGTAGGTCGTAGCTCGCAGGGGCTCAGAATCGTAGGTCGCACGGCAGACCAGTTCCGACTTATAAGAATGTAGCAACTTTCAAGTGAAATCGGCTCAGCGGGGACTGTAAAACCTATGCGACGGTCTGAGGGGACCGGCATTGATCGAAAATCCAATGGATTCCGGTCCCAGGCTAGTCCGCGTCTATCGCCAGAAACCAGTAGTCCTTTCCGCTTTTTGTGTAGCACGCCCAAAGCGTTAGCAGTGGGCGATGAATTGAAATTATGGTGACCGGCGATTCCCACGCCCTTCGCAGAGCCTCAGAGCGTGCCACGCGCACAGGCGAAAGAGGTAGGAACTTCCGGTTCTGCGCGCTAGGTGTTGGCCTGGATTCGCCAATATTCAGTTGAATTTAGTCCCGCGGCTAGCGCAAAAGGTTCAAACCCAGATCCATTTGGCTTGGGCATTTTATCGAGGATACAAGATCCATGTTGCTTCGACCCAGCCAAATCCCTACCATTGCATGTGATAAACTATGCGGATTGCGCAGGGCGTGAACCGACCCTGCAATCGACCGTAGAGCACATCATCCCATCCAGAATAGCTTCAACCCAAAATCACAAAATGCACATTCGAATTCCGAACATACGAAAGAAATTATCGCGTCAATTGTTCCTTGGCGTTTTATGTGCAACCAGCATCGCGACGTGTAGCAGCTTGACGTGGCTGTCGAGCATGGCTCTGGCAGACGAGCTACCGCGAGTTGCCAATCTGACCGAAGCCCCAGCGGACACGAAAAAAATCGTTCGAGCCGTCCGGCAGCTTATCGAGCGTGACCACATTCTTCACCCAAAGTTTAATGATGAAATGTCGATTCATGGCTTCGACATGTTTCTTCGAAATGTGGATCCCTTGAAGAGTTATTTCTTGGCTGAGGACGTGGCTATATTCAAGCAATTCGAATCTCAACTGGATGATTTCTTCTTACGGAGCAGCATCAGCCCTGCGTACTACGTCTATAAGACATATCTTGAGCGACTTGAGCAAGTCATGCCGATCGTCCACCAACAAATCGATGCCACTCACGATTTTAACGTAGACGAGTCGATAATTTCCGACGCAAAAGAAATCGGATATGCCAAGGACATGGCAGAATTGACCGACCGTTGGAGAAAGACCATCAAGTTGAGTTTCTTGTCGTTGAGAGCCGACGGAAAAAAAGATGACGAAATTCGCGAGACTCTGCATAAGCGTTATCGAGGGGTTTACAACAACAAATCCAAAACGGATGTCGACGAACTGCTCGAGCTGTATTTGACCTCGCTGACGAGCGTACTCGATCCGCACACAACCTACATGGCTCCTCAAGAACAGGAGGAGTTCAATACTCATCTCAAGCTCGAGCTCAAGGGCATTGGAGCCACACTTCGCCCGGAAGATGGCTCGACCATCGTCGAGACTTTAGTACCCGGTGGTGCGGCTGACCTGGATGGACGACTCAAGATCGGCGACAAAATCGTTGCGGTGGGCCAAGACGACAATTCCCCCCCCGTCGAAACTCAAGACATGAAGCTCAAAGATGTGGTTAAAATGATTCGGGGAGAACCGGGCAGCCGCGTTCGTCTCCATATCAAACCGAAGGCCGGCGGCGACAATCAAGTCTACGAAATCACTCGAGCCGTGATCAAACTCGAGGACTCCGCCGCTCAATCCCAAATCATCGAGCAAGGCAAGCGCGATGACGGGACTCCGTATCGATTCGGTTACATCAAACTTCCTAGCTTTTACCTTGATATGGAAGGCGCTCGCGACAGGAAACAAAACTTCCGGAGTACGACGCGCGATCTTACTGCCATCCTGAAGAAATTTCGCGATTCGAAGGTCGACGCCGTTGTTCTCGACCTGAGTAAGAATGGTGGCGGTTCTCTCCCCGAAGCCGTTTCCGTGACGGGATTGTTCATCGATCGAGGTACCGTAGTTCAAGTCAAGTCGCCAGGCGGAACGGTAGAACCATTAGATGACGAACAGGGAGGGACTGCATGGGATGGTCCGCTGATCGTCAAAGTCAGCCAATTCAGTGCCAGCGCCAGCGAGATTTTTGCCGGGGCGATCCAAGATTATCGACGAGGACTCATTGTCGGCGATCCTAAGACGCACGGTAAAGGCACCGTTCAAACGCTGGTCGATCTCAACCGAGTCATTCCACCCGAAACCGGTGCCAAGTCGTTCGGTGCTCTTAAACTTACCATTCAGCAATTCTATTTGCCCGGAGGTCGGTCGACTCAACTCGAGGGTGTTGCCTCCGATGTCATCGTCCCGTCGCTCACGGCCAAACTGGACGTTTCGGAGAGTGATTTGGACTACGCAATTCCGATGGACAAGGTCACGTCTCGACTGAACAAGAACTACAAAATGGTGGACAATCCGCTTAAGATTGCGTTGCAACAATCGAGCAACGAGCGAATTGCAAAGAACGCAGAATTCGAAAAGCAGCTAGCGAGGATCGAGATGTTTGTTCGTCAGAAAGAGGATAAAACCATCTCGCTCAAAGAGTCGGAATATATGGCGTACCGCAAGGAAACCAACACCGAAAAAATCGAGGAGGAACAAATCGAGGCCAAAGCCGAACGCAACGCGGTTTTCTATTCGAATTTCTACAATCACGAGATCCTCAATATCGCTAAAGACTACGTGGTCGCGATCGAATCACGCTCGACTTCCAAATAATGGATTCTTTCCTGTCGCAGTCCAAGAAGGACCGTTTAGCACAAAGTGGACAACCGAGAAGGTTGTCCACTTTGCTTGGAACCGGATTGTTAGCAGTCGGATTGTTGTTGTTGGCAGCAATCCCGATTGCGCGTTGGTATATCTACGATATCGATCACCAATTCGCAAACCTTACGGCCATTGGATTGGGGTTCCTTGGCATAGCCGCATCTTATTTGGGTGTTTGGGCTCGTTCGGCTCGCACGTGCCTTCTGCACGTTATTTTCGTGTTCATGCCAATCGCCTTCATCGCTGCTGGCTTAGGGACTTACAAGTTTATTGGCTTCTCCGGCGAAATGCTTCCGGTGTTTCGTATCCGAAGTTGGGCAACAACCAAATCGACTTCCAAATCCATACCGATTTCGCCTGAATCTGCAGAAGCGGCAGGAGTGGATGACGCTCCGCATTTGAATGAAGCCTCGTCGCAGTTCTTAGGAAATGCTCGTACGGGTGTTGTTTCAAGCGAACGGTTCTCGGTCGATTGGGACAAACAGTTGCCCAAAGTCCTGTGGAAGCATCCGATTGCGGCGGGCTGGTCGAGCTTTGCCGTTCAACACGGACTGGCGATCACATTGGAACAACTAGACGATATCGAGTCCTTGACGGCATTTGCATTAGGAACGGGTGAGGTCGTCTGGCGAGCATCGTTCCCGGGCCGACACTTTCAACCGATTGGGGGATTAGGCCCGCGCTCAACGCCCACCATCGATACGGACAAGGTATACGTGCAGACGTGCGTTGGAATTCTCGCCTGCGTGGATCTCAAGACCGGAACCGTCCTATGGCAACAAAACCTATTGGAGCTAGCCGGGATCGATCAGTTGATGTCGGAACAGAGTATTACATGGGGCCGTAGCGGTTCCCCCTTGGTATTCGACAATCAGGTGGTGATTCCATTGGGCGGACGAACAGGGGACGCGGACCTAAAGACCCTCATTTCGTTCGACAAAGAGACTGGCGCCATTCTTTGGAAGGGAGGCGACGCTCAAATCGCATATGCGTCTCCATCGTTACTGACGCTCTGCGGAGTGCGACAAATCGTGAACGTCAACGAGGATTGCGCCACGGGCCATAATCCCGCCAACGGTGTCGTACTTTGGAGAACGGAATGGCCCAGCAAATCGAACGGAGACGCTTGCGCATCGCAACCAGTCCAAGTCGGAGACAGCCAAATTTTGCTGGGAAAGGGCTATGCGCTCGGTTCCAAACTCATCGAAGTCAAATTTTCTGGAAGCGGCGACGATGACCGGTATGACCGATCATTCTGGAATGTCAGCGAGGTTTGGAGCAACAGCCGAATCATCAAAACCAAATTCACCAGCCCGATACTTTACCATGATGCTCTCTATGCGCTCAGCGACGGGATCCTAGAATGTGTGGACCCAAGCAACGGTACGCGAATTTGGAGGGGCAAGAGATATGGTCAAGGGCAAATCATTATCGTGAATGGGCATATCGTAATCAGTGCCGAGGATGGAAGAATCGCTTTGGTTCGTGCAGATCGAGAATCCAGCGGCACTCCCATCGCCGAAATGCAAGTGCTCGATGGAATTACATGGAACGTCCCCTCCGTGGCTGGCCCATTCTTGCTCGTTCGCAATGGCGAGCAAGTCGCTTGTCTCAAATCGGAAAAGGATGCCGAAGAACATGGCCAAGTCGTCGCACCATAGCGGGCAACTGATCTTGGGATTGGATCCTGGGCTTACGATCACAGGCTACGGCGTGATACGTAGCATCATCAAGCCAGAGCTTGTCGAGGCAGGTGTCATTCGGATACCGCGCAACCAGACGCTTGCGGAACGACTCAAGGAGCTGCACTGTGGAATCTTGGAGCTCTTTGAAAGTTATCCGATCGATTTCGTCGCCATCGAACAACTCTATTCGCACTACGAACGACCGCGCACGGCAATTCTGATGGGGCATGCGCGTGGAGTGCTATGCTTGGCCGCCGCCAACGCCGGGAAAGCGGTTCATTCTTATGAACCCACCAAGGTAAAACGACTACTGACTGGAAACGGACGCGCTCCCAAGTCTCAAATGCAAATGGCCATTCAGCATCAGCTTGGATTGAAAGAACCTCCAGATCCACCCGATGTCGCCGATGCCCTTGCAATCGCACTTTGCCATCATTTCGTCACCGGGCAATCCGCTCAAATCATCTCCAATGCCAGGAAGTTATCTTGATCACCAAAGTCACCGGACAATTGCTCACTTTGGACGACGACTGCGCCACGATCAACGTGCCACCGTTCGAATACGAAGTCTCGATTCCGGAATATACGCGTCGCCATCTGCAAGCCGAGATCGGCAAAGGAATCTCGCTTCATACAATTCACTATATCGATGGTAATGCAGCCCAAGGTGGCCGCTTGATGCCAAAGCTTGTTGGATTCTTGACTACCATCGAGCGAGATTTTTTCGAACTGTTTTGTTCCGTGGATGGCGTGGGTGTTAAGAAAGCGCTGCGGGCCATGGTGCGCCCCGTTCAAGATACCGCCATCATGATCGAACAGCAGGATGCCAAAGGGCTTTCCACCTTGCCCGGCGTGGGACCCGCGACGGCGGAAAAAATCATCGCCACCCTTCGGCGCAAAATGCCCCGTTTCGCGCTGCTGGTACGCCGCGAGTTGCCGGGCGCCGAAGTTCAAGCACCAGGTGTTGTCGAAGAGACCTTCCAAGCGCTGATCGTCCTAGGTCACAACGAAGCCGATGCACGACGATTGATCGAACAAGCGTTAGCCGTCTCCAAGAAATACAAGGACACCGAGTCCATGATCCAAGCCATCTACCAAAAGCAGAGGGTTGAGGGTTGAGGGAAGGCCCTACAACTAAGTCTCCAGATGGCAGTTGCTCGTAGGTCGCTTATGCCAGCAATCGGTACCTATAACGCTAAATATGGACTACCAAAACCCTCACAACTCACAACTCACCACTCAACTATTCTCTCCGCATGTTGAAGGCGGTGTAGTGCAAACCATCTTCTTCTTCGAAAACAAATGCACCTGAGGGTGCGGTGTATTTGGCGATCACCTCGAAGGGTGGCAGTTGACGGCTCTTCAATGCAGTCACCAGAGCTTGGAAAAATGGGTTGTTTGCGGCCACTTGTTCCAAACGGTCAACGTTCTCGCGATCACTCGCGAGATCATAGAACAACCGCAAGGACTCCTCGGGGCGTTGATAGAACATGATGGAGGATTCTTTGTCTTTGAGTTGGGCTTTGATACGATCCCGGACCAACTTGTACTCGATCGCATCGCCCAGCAAGTCCTCGCCACTCGATTCGGTGCGAATCGCTTGCTCGATCGAATCGATCGAATCGCTCGCGAGGATGTCGCTGCCTAACATACAAAAGGCTGGCTGGGGGGCGCGAACAGTTGGCCTTTCGTTCTTGAATTCCAGCCAATAGACCGTTGAATCACCGACCTGCTTCGAAGTCCAACGACTGTCTCTGGAACTCAGTTTTTCAAAGAGCTTTGGAAGCACTTCGGTTTTCATGCGCTTTGGGTCGTTGACGTGGATGCCGAAAAGATTGCTCTGACTGTTGATGCGTTTGGGTGGAATGATCACTTGAGCTAACGAAATTCGATTGTCCAACAAGTCCAAAAAGTCCTTCCGAATATCGATTCCTAACTGGCGGTTCACATTGTCAACGACATTGTTTTCGAAGGCGTTCTCACCACCAAACGTATCCACGATCTCGGCCACAGCTTTGACAGTTTTGGCGATATCCCAGTTCAAAGTACCATAGCTGACCACTTGGTCGTGAACCCATGATTCGGGAGCCGTCGATCCCGTCTTAGGACGAATAGCCCGCAATACTCCGCGTCGATTGTTTTCAAGCAACAAGTGTGCATGAACTATGGAATCGAAATCGTTTGGAGCAATAATAGCACTCCCGCCAATACCCTTGATTCCGTCGATACCGAGTGCTTTTAAGGCGGCCAGTACCACCAACGTGCTGGCATTTTCTTTTGAACTCTCTCGATATATGGCGATCGGATTGACAAAGAACGACGCTTGCGGGCGTTCGCCGGCTGCACCCACGCACTTGCTCATGATGGTCGTGAAATCGCGATTGTCGGAGAGGGGTTTGTGATCGATGCCGCTCCCCTGCCAAGTTAACGCGAGCGATTCGGCGTACTCGGGATCCGATGCAAAGACCAAGACTCCTGAATCAGTAAAGAAACCCAATTGGCGACCTTGGCGGGCTGCGTTTCGAAACTGCGTGACCTTGATCTTGCCAATCTCTTTGGTCGTTTTCTCCGCTCCCTGCTGAACCAGTCTTGCGTCAAGTCGACCGATCATCAACTCCACGGCAGGAAGCTCATCGCCAGCCTCAATCATCCCGCAAAGGATCGGATTGGTTTTGCTCGGCACCAGCGCGACTGCCAATTCACCGTTGGGGATAGAAAGCAATTCGTCCAAGTTCACGCCGATGGCATTTTGCATTCCCTGAACCAACGAGTTGAACGTCGAATAAAATGTTCCAATAATAGGTTTGAGTTGAGGGTCCTCGCTCAGCTTGCCCATCGAAGTTTGCGAAAGCTTGTTTTTTAGCTCACGCGTATCATCCACTCGGACATAAACGAGCGTTTTCTCGGGAAACAGACGTGGAGCCGTCGGACGTTGAGCGAATGCAACGCTGCAATTCGCCAACCCAATTCCTAGAGCTATCAATAGGAACGAATACATTTTGGCGCGAAACAGCATATAGGACCTTAGCGTGGGCATGTTCTGAATTTGGTTTGTGTTCGTTTTCCGGCAAGAGATCTTGGAATAATGATCCATTAGGTTTCCGCTGGGTCAACTGGAGTTCATCAACAATGATATCTGCCGCTCTCGCCCAAGCCGCAGTTTTCCCGATAAATCAATGAAACCAGGGCCTGCGCCAAGGCCGACCGATTGAAATGATCGCTTTAGGGTTTCCAATGGTTGTCAAAAAAGTCGGCGAATAGGACTTTGCCAGCCGACGCAGAGTCCGGGGGTTGGCTGATGTCCAGAATTGCCCAATCTGGCAATTTGGGATTCTGAAGAGAGTTCGTTCGATCGTGAGACTCGCGAAATGTTAGCCCCGAGTTAAGAATAATATACCGATCCGTGGCCATCGGATTGGGATAGCACATGACGGGAACGCTGCTGTCCGCCGCAGCAACGTGGCTGCCTATTTGCACATTTTGGTCGGTCCATTTGAGCACCGAAGCCAAGCGTTCGTCCTTGAACAACTTCCTGATCAACGAATTGGATTTGGGTGTACCCCAAAGGACTAAATGAGCATTGCTTGAAATCTGTTCTGTCAATTCGTCTGGCTTGAGAACAATCGCGTCACCTCGCATGAGGGCACGCCAACGGACCAAGAAATGAGACGACTCGGCCTCTACCCAACGGTCGATGGCGGAACCGTCTTGTGGAGTGTCCGGCAACACGACGACGAACTTGCTCTTAAGTCCATCGTCGATAGGACCTTGCAGACTAGGTTTCTTGGTGAGAGCTCGCTCGTCGGATTGATTTCTACCCCACTCCCACGAAAAGACGTTTTGGCTGTCCAACCGTTTCGCACGGTCCGAAAGGACCGCAGGAATAGGAACGTCGATGCCGTTCAGCACGACCTTGGAAACTTGGAATCCGATCTTATCCTTGGGCAACTCGATCGATAATCCATCGACATTCTTGGTGCTGATGCGAATGGACTTGCTCGATCCATCCAATTCGGCTTCGACCGTTGCGTCCTCCCATTGTTTTTCCAGGCTCCTTATCTCAAGCCAATGCATGCGGTTGTACGCTAACGTCCGAGTTTGCAGTGTTACCTTGGTTGGAAAACGATTCCTTCCTTGCGCGACCGCAGCTTCGATACGTGATTGCACTTCCTTGAGGATTTCTGGATGGTATTTGTGCCCTGTTTCGGGCCCGATCAAGTGCGGTGGCTTGAGTCCGATTTTTGCAAGTTCTTCGATCATGTATTCCGCAGAGTCCCGCTGTGGATCGATTTCTCCGGAATAACAAACCAACGGGACGTTAGTAAAATTGCGAACATAATTGGGGACGTCATACAGTCCCCAGAGTTTCTGTTCATACCAGACAGGCATCTTTTCGGGTGTCAGTTTTTGATAACGCTTGACATCCACGAATCCAGCACCCGTATGAACACACGCCCATCGGTCAGCGAAGTGGGCTCCCATGTGCCATGCCCCTGCTCCACCCATGCTAAATCCTGCAATCACAACTCGGTTCGCATCGATATTGAAACGCATCGATGCGTCGCGCATGGCTTCCAATACGTCGGTCTCACCTGCGCTTTTCCAGCCATTGCAGTAGCGACCAAACGGATGGATGACGACAGTTCCCTTGGGCTGGAATTGACCTGGCTTTTTGTTCGTCAATCGACTGTAAACAAAATTCAAGTCAGTGGTTGTATCGCCTCGTCCATGCAACCATATCCACATCGGCACCGCCGAAAATGCTCGGCCATACTCCAGTCCATCAGGTATTTCCACACCATAGGGTTGCGGAGAACCGTCGATGTCCGAATAAAAGCCGACTACTTTTTGGCCCGTACCGTTGAGCCACACAGTTTGGTTTGCCCCGAGTCCCTCGATGCGACGTTGCGCTTCGTCAAGCAGTGTTCCGACCTTTTGTATTGTGTCTTCAGGCTTTTTGTCGTACCACTCTTGAAACTCGATCGCGTATCGGACGGCTTTTATAAAGATCTCGGCGTCGGCTGCCCGTGGGTGCTTGCGAACTTTTGAGAACTGCTCTTGGAGCGAAAGCAATCGTGCTTGCAGTTGGGCGATTCGTTCCTGAGGCAGATCTACCGTTTTCTTCGGTGGGAGCGAGCCCATAAACGACGCGGTGGCTCCATCCGTGCGAAGCTGTGCACCCACCCACGAAGCTGGGAACAAGACATAAAGAACGAAGGCGATAAATAGTAGTCGCATGATTGATAGAGAATGGCAAGTGTAGTTGTTTCGCATTAGCAAGTAGGTCCGCATCTCCGAGGCGGACGATTTATGTAGGTCCGCATCTCCGAGGCGGACGTTCATGTATTTCTGCATCTCCGAGGCGGACGATCATGTATTTCCGCATCTCCGAGGCGGACGATCGTGTAGGTCCGCATCTCCGAGGCGGACGATCATGTATTTCCGCATCTCCGAGGCGGACGATCATGTATTTCCGCATCTCCGAGGCGGACGATCGTGTAGGTCCGCATCTCCGAGGCGGACGATTTTATTCGATCAGCGTCTCGGAGATACGCAGCTACGTAGCGCATCGTTAGCCTCCAAACCCGCTGTAACGCTGCAGTCCCTTGCGGTAAAGGACTCGCGACAGAATCATAAAAAAAACAGTCCAAGCCGAAAGCATTGCTAGATCGATTGCCAACTGCGTCCCCTGGACTTTACCCAAGAATACGGCTGCAGGAAAGTATGCGAGATACTTGATCGGCAAATAGCTGACAATTTTGAAGAACGGAGGTGGCAAAATGTCGAGCGGGAACATATGCCCAGACAAGAAAAACTGAAAGAGCATGTAGACAAAAAGAAGCGACGAGACCTCGAGCATCCAAAAACCCACGAGCCCAATGCAAGTCTCAAGATAAAAACCAAGCATAAAACTCAAGAGCAAAGACAAAACAAACGCGGAAAATGTCCAAACGTCTGGAACTCCGTTCGGAAAATAGCTCCGGCACAAAAAAAATACCAACGCAAAGGGAACGGTAGCCATCGTGTAGTAAGCTACCTTGTGTGCAACTCGCGACCAAAACAAAAACGAGATCAAGTCGACGGGCTGAACAAGAAATTTTTTGATTTCCCCATCTCGGATTTTGGTTGAAATGCTCGAGGACAAACCAGGCATAGATGAAAATGCTCGACCGAGCATCGTTAGCAAGTAGTATGCGACCATATCCTGGAACGAATAGCCCGCAAGTTTTGCCAAATCAGGGTCCGCAGGATTAAGCGATTGGAATATGGCCCACCACAGAAAAATTTGTGTGATGATTGGCAAGAACCTCATCAACGTTCCAAGTGCAAAATCTCCACGGTATGCCAATCGTTCGGCCAATGCAGTTTTTAAAATGATCCAGCGGGTTGCAACGGATTCGCTTACCTCTGTGCTTAATTGAGCCACACTCATGATTTGACCGTGCTCCTTGACATGGGATCCGAATCCGTCGATTCGTTCGCAACGTGACGAAAGAGCTTGGAGATGGTCTCGTCGAGCGGAGGATCCTCGACCGACATGTCGTCGATCTGGTAGCTGCTAAGAATTTGAGCTAACGATTTCGAAACATCCCCACGAGGCAGCCGGAACGAAACACGAGGCAATGCAATCTTCTCAAGCTTTCCATAACGGTCCAATCCGTCGGGTGAGCACCCTTCGGCAAGCTGCAACGTGATGATCTTGTCACCTGAAAAGCTATCCACAATGCCACTGAGCGAACCGTCGTATTGAATTTGCCCCTGGGCGATGACGACAACTCGCTTGCAGAGGGCTGCAACATCCTTCATGTAGTGACTGGTCAGCAAGATCGTGATGCGGCGTTCCTCCTGGTAGTACTTCAAGAACTGTTGGATGTTATGCTGGGCGACAACGTCCAATCCGATCGTCGGCTCATCGAGAAACAATACTTCAGGCCGATGAAGGAGCGCGGCAATCAACTCCATCTTCATTCGCTCACCAAGCGATAGCTCACGAACCGGTCGCCCTAGCAAACTTTCGACCGTCAGTAGGCTGGTCAGCTCGTCGATAGTCTTCTTAAACGCAGTTGCGTCGATTCGATAAATCTGCTGATGCAAACGAAACGATTCTTGCGCGGGCAAATCCCACCATAGCTGATTCTTCTGGCCCATCACCAACGCAAATCGACGACGGTATTCAAGGCTTCGCTCCCAGGGAACAAAACCCATCACGCTGGCGCTTCCACTTGTCGGCGTAATGACTCCCGAAAGGAGCTTGAGTGTGGTCGTCTTGCCAGCACCGTTAGGGCCCAAAAACGCTACAAACTCACCCGGCTCAACTCTCAAGGAGATACTGCGTACTGCGTCCACCGTTTTGTATTCACGATGCCACAGACCGCGAATCGCCTCCCGCAGGCCTTCTTTCTTTTGATAGACTCGATACGATTTGACGAGCTGGTCGATTTCAATGATGGACATGCGGCTGATTATAGGAATATCCTGAATTTGGCCTAGTGCGCTAAAGTAGAGCAATTGCCAGAGTAGAGCAATTGTCCCAATTGCTTTCGCGGAACGATTGGGACAATCGTTCTACAATGGTTCGCGGAACGGTTGGGGACAATCTTTTTACACTAGATGGAACAACAGGGAGTACAGTTTAGTTCATGCCCAACAGCGACAAGCCAGCCGTCGTTTTGCTCAGCGGTGGTTTAGACTCAGCCACGTGCCTTGCCATCTGCGAAGAGCAAGGATTCGTTCCTTTTGCAATCAGCTTTCGATACGGACAAAGACATTCGATCGAATTGGAACGAGCGGCCTGGATTGCGAAACAAGCCCACGTCGCGAGACACATCGTCATCTCCATCGATATGGGGCCCATTGGAGGCAGCGCATTGACCGATTCGGAGCTTCAAATTCCCAAGCATGACTTTGCGTCCGAGATTGGTTCCGATATCCCTCTCACCTACGTGCCCGCTCGCAACACGGTCTTTTTGTCTTACGCGCTCGGATGGGCCGAAGTCCTGGGTGCGCTGGACATTTTCATCGGTGTCAACGCACTTGACTATAGCGGCTATCCCGATTGCCGACCGGAGTACATCGCCGCTTTTGAAGCGATGGCGAATTTAGCGACCAAAGCAGGTGTGGAGGGCAAACGGCTACGGATCCATACGCCCTTGCTGAACTGGACCAAAGCAGAAATCATTCGCGAAGGGATGCGGCTTGGAGTCGACTATTCCCAAACGCTTTCTTGCTACGACCCCAGCCCCACAGGCGTTCCATGCGGTCATTGCGACTCGTGTTTGTTGCGATCTCGGGGGTTCGAACAAAATGGACTAGTCGATCCGGCACTCTAGTTTTCTCAGGTATTGTGTCGATCGTATACAAATCAACTGATTGACAATCCTCGATCGACGCAGGTGACGAATTCAATGCGACGCGGTTTGCAAACCGGCACTTGAGCATTCCATCCAGTGAAGGACTATGGGCTTTCCTATCCCAGATGTCCCTACCTAACTGTTTGAATGATTCTGCAGCCATGAGTCTCTTCCTGAAATCCCAATCGCATGGCGGTGGCAAAAGCGATCCTGTCGATGCTCGATGATCCTCCAATACCTTGAGCAGAATCATTCCAGCATGGCACCTCTCCAGCAAGACACCCAAGAAACGACCGAGCTTCGAGAGTTTACCCGCCAACGTCGGGAGCTGGTCCAACGACCAAAATCACCCGGTTGCCGTCAAGAGACTTTGATTGGCCCGATCGGCAACTCGTGTGCAATTGTTTGTTATCAATTTGGCGTGACAGCCTTCTCTACGGAGCCTCCATGGCCAGCGATACCGACTCGCTCGCCGCGATGCTCACAAAACAACTCACCGCCACGCGTGGAGATTTGCAAAGCGTGCAATCGCAATCGGCCCAAACGCTCTGCCCAGTATGGAATCAGAGTGCAGTGAGCGGAACCGGTCACCGGGTCTTCAGGAACGCCCGCTCGCGGGGCAAAAAATCGCGAGACAAAATCGCAGTCATCGCCGGGCGCCGTCGCAATGATGCCCAAACAGTCGAGACGCATGAGAGCAGTCATGTCCGGGCGAAGCTCGCGGACGGCACGCTCCGTGCGTTGGACTGAGCCGCTTCGTCTCGACGCCTGACTATCTTACTGCGAACTCTACGCAAATGGCTACTGGGGACTACTCGAACCCGTGATCTCGGATCCCAATGAACTCATCCAACGTGATCATTCTCGCTCTCGATCTCCGGAAGTTCAATACCATTGCTGTATTGTCAACTCCGAAAACGCGCAAACACGAGTTCCTCAACGCTGTCACCCCGATTTTTCTAAACTTGCCTGCGCATCCCTTAGGTAGGCATGCGTATCACCATTACAATCAGCTAAGATTTTGCGTCTTGCTGCATGAAGTTCATCCAATACTGGGTTCTATGTAGTCATGTCCCACCAAAAAACTCAAGTGGCGCACAAACCAACATCCCGGAAAGCCCAAGCTCGTTGAGCAGCTTATGTTAGCGAAAAGGCGAGGGAGACTTCGAAGCGTTCGAGCAAATTCTTGAAGAACGATCGGCTTTGATCACAAGCCGGGCTGATCTTGGTTTGCTCGCAAGGTCTTTACGGGCCATATTCCCGCGCCGAAAATTAGACAGCAGAATGACAGACAACAGAATGAATTAGCAAACAACTATCGAGTGTCTGCATTTCATTCTGCTGTCTACCATTCTTTTGTCTAACTCGGACGTTCTCGATCAATTGCTGCTATTCTTGCTACGGGATCCCAGGCCCAGGTTATGATCGACGCCGAGCGATCGCAAGAACAGGGACAAGACTGTTGGCCTATTGTCTGCTATCGAATCATTGGCATATGGTCGTCCGTCCGCACGAAGATGGCGAGTTATCGAATTTTATTGATTGGCTGAGCCTTACTCATACTCAGCGTTGGCATCATGGAACGCACAAAGACAAGGAACATCTATCCTCTTGGCCCATTCGTCGAAGTCCCAATTGGATCGAATTTGTCAATGAACCACAAAGCGAGATTGAAGTCTAGTCCATCCGGCGAAGCGTTAAGCTAGGCTGTCCCTATGGCGACGAAGCGTGGTCTCCAAAAGTCATCGCCCAATTGGGCCTCGAAAGAACAGCTCGACCCCACGGAAGACCCAAAATCAACAAAAACGGTTCCTGACACGTTGCTGACACTTTTTTCATTCCCCACTGCCTGCTCAAACGAACGTGATCAGTCAAGAAGCCAAGAAGAGCGCGATCCACCAAAAATGAAAGCCTAGGTCGAAATACTTTTGTCGGGCGCGTCTGTTAAAGTTCCTGGACGGCGAGGGAGGTTTAACAACCTCCACTACCCTAAGATTCAGCGGTAACGCCCTCGCTCTCCCTGCACACGCAAGACGCGAAGTCCAAAAGGCGATTGACGTGCCCCCAACTTTTCCCCAATGGAAGTCCAAGTGACCGGTCCAGTAACAATTGCATGGCCTCGCGCCTACGATGACCGATCCACTTCAACGTCTTTTCGGCGTCTTTTGACAAGGTTTGGGTGGAGCAGCTAGAATCTAGTTGGAGGACTTTCGATGCAAACTCAATCTATTCAATCAGAATTCGCGACTTTATTCAATTTGCTTCTCGTCGTATCGAGAGCGGAGATGATCGTTTGTCGCTTGAGGAATTGGTCACGCAATGGCGGCAAGGTGCCGAATACGCCGAGACAGTAGCAAACGTTCGCCAAGGCATAATAGATGATGCTCAGGGAAAGGCTCAACCGCTCGCAGATGCGTTCGCAGAGATACGTGGGAAGTTAGGGATTGCGGATTGACACGAGATGTTCAGATATTGCCAAGAGCCACGTCGCAACTCCTAGAATCGGCATCGTGGTGGGCAGAGAATCGATCCGTCGCCCAAGCGGCTCGGTGGTTGACCGAAATTCGGTTGGCTGGTTCCATCAAGAGAGCGATCCGTATCGCCACGACTCAGCTTTCGTAACGAGCTTCGCTCGCAGCGGATTACGCTCATCGCTGGTACGATCATTTCAATTCGCGCTTACATCTTTCAACCATGCCTGATGGAGAGCGAGTAGTTCCGATACCACTTCGGGTTGCTCTTGCGAATGATCTTTCACTTCGGGGCTCGGCTCGGCGAGGTTGTGTAGATAAAGTGTGACCGCGCTGGATTTAGCGTCGAGCTTGCCGATCAACTTCCAGTCGCCCTTTCGCACCGCCCAGTTGTTGGCCCAGCCGAAATGGAGGACCTCGTGCGCACTAGGTGCCTTGGCATCATTGAGGATTGAGACGACGCTGTGGCCATCTAGTTTCGGAGAGCTTCCATCTTGTTTGATTCCGCAAAACTCGAGCACGCTGGGAAACCAATCCATGATCGTCACGATTTGATCGCGGGTCTGTCCTTGGGCAATCTTGGCAGGATAACTGACAATGGCCGGCACTCGAATTCCACCTTCCAGGAATGTCCCCTTGTGGCCGATCCACTTCCCAGTGTTCCCGCCACCACCGTGCGCGAGATAGTAATGTCCGCGCGGGTAGCCGCTGCTGTGGTTGTCAACGGATATTCCACTGTTGTTCTCAACGGAATGACCGTTGTCGCTCATCAGAATGACGATGGTATTGCTGCGAAGCTCGGTTGCTTCCAATTTGTCGAGCACCCGGCCGATGTGATCATCCACCGACGAAACCACTCGGGCGTACGACTGGCGTGGCATCGGCATGTCGGGATACGCATCCTTGAATTTGGTGATCGGCTGCTCGGGATAGTGTGGCAAGTTGAAAGCGACTGTCATGAAGAACGGCTGGCTCTTGTTCGCGTCGATGAAATTGACGGCCCTTTCAATCATCAGATCTGGGTAGTACTCATCCCGGCGGAAGACCTCTTCATTGCCATCCCACAAATCGTGAAAACCCTTGGAGTGAAGAAAGTAGTGTCGGTAGTTGTCAATGAAGCCTCCAAGATGGCCGAAGTGCGTATCAAATCCCTGGTCAAGCGGACCGTGGCCGACCTTCGCTCCGAGATGCCACTTTCCAAACAGCGCAGTTCGGTAGCCCGCCGCTTTCATTGTCTCAGCAAGCGTAACTTCCTGTTGAGGCATGTTGATATTACGCTGATCCGAGCCGTGCCTATCACCCTGCGTCCAGTTACTCACGCCGCTGCGCTGAGGGTGACGGCCGGTGAAGAGCGCTGCGCGCGACGGGCAACACACGGTGTGCGCATAAGCCTGAGTGAAGCGGACGCCGGTGGCGGCGAGCTTGTCCATGTTCGGTGTCTTGAGGTCCGTCGAGCCGTAGCAATTTGCATCGAGCGTTCCTTGATCGTCCGTAAGAAGAATGACCACGTTGGGCTGCTTCGCAGGCGTATCGACGGCTTGAACCGGTCGGGCAACTGATGCTGCCGCCAGCGGAGCGAGCAGCAGGATGGCGAGGAGGCGGAGCAATTGTTTCATGGTTTGCAATTTACTCACCCAGCTTTCTTTGAGGAAATTGTGCGTCGCGTTCATGAAGCCATCTGTCGAGCTTTTTCGCGAGACGTTTGGTGAGTTCGGGTGACTTGGTGGAAAGGTCGTTTTTCTCGCCTATGTCGCTGCTTAGATCATAAAGTTCCAGCGAGTCGTCGTCGTAATTTTTGATGAGCTTGAACTCGCCTTCGCGTATGGCACTGCCGAGGCGGTTTTGTTTGTGAAAGGCGTAGTTGGGATAGTGGAAGTAGAGGGTGTCGCGTTCAAAGCGGGCGGATTGGGTGAGGAGTGGCAGGATACTTTTGCCGTCGAGCGGATGATTCGGCGTCGGGGCAATGCCGGCGGATTCGAGAAGTGTTGGATAGCAGTCTGTGCTGATCACGGGAGTCGAGTTGATCGAACCCGGTTGCACCTTGCCAGGCCAGCGGACGATCCACGGTATTCGGATGCCGCCTTCATAGAGCATTCCTTTGACTCCACGGAGCGGCCGATTATCACCATTGTATCCGCCGTTGTCCGAGTTGAAGAGGATGAGCGTGTTCTCGCGCAGGCCGGCTTCGTCGAGCGCCTTGAGGAAGCGGCCGATCGCGGTGTCCATATCTTCGATCATTGCAGCATAAATGGGATCTTCGATATCGCCCCTCTGGCGGTATTTGGCGATGACTTCTTCGCGCGCCTGCATTGGGTAATGCACCGAAAAAGGCCACCAGTTTAGGAAGAACGGCTTATCTCGGGACTGGCGGATGAAGGCGATGGCCTCGTCTGCAAGGCGCTCCGGCAGGTATTCTCCATCTTTTCCATCCACGATGGTTGGGTTGCGATAGGGGGCGAAATAGCTGGGTGGGCCGCCCAAGGAGTTGCCGCCGATGTTCAGATCGAAACCTTGTTTTTCCGGACGAAGTTCCTTGTCCGTCACTCCTTGCTCGCCCGGCGCCCTGTAGGAAAGATGCCACTTGCCAATGTGGGCGGTGGCGTAACCGGACGCAGACAATCGCTCGGCGATGGTCACAGCAGCGAGCGGAAGATGGCGCATGCCTTTCGCTTCCTGCCAAGGGGAATCCTTCAGTGCAAAGCCGTCCGGATTTCCTGGAGCGTGGTTGGTGATCTGCAATCGTGCTGGCGATTGCCCTGTCATCATGGCGGCACGTGTCGGCGTGCAGACGGGGGACGCGGCATAGGCGCTGGTGAAACGCATGCCTTCAGTGGCCAGTTGATCCAGCGCGGGCGTATCCAACTTTAAGTTGCCATAACAATGAAGATCCATCCAACCCAGATCGTCAGCCATGATGACGACGATGTTGGGCCGCTCGGCCTTAACACTCAAATGGCCGCATGGGAACGCAGTGATGGCAAGAAGAGTGAGAATGAATTTCATAGGGGATGTTGCTTACGGTGAAGTTTTGTTTTTTACTGGAGAGGGTGGAGAGTAGGGCTGGATCTCTACATCATTTTGCTGCGGAACACCGGGTGTGCTGCGTCCTTCTCGCAAGTACTTCTCTAGAAGCGTTTTCAACTCATGAACAAATTCTGGTTTCTCATTGTAACGGTTGTGAC
The DNA here is from genome assembly GCA_040080875.1 of Pirellula sp. Lineage (GTDB taxonomy): Bacteria > Planctomycetota > Planctomycetia > Pirellulales > Pirellulaceae > JBKCUI01. Next base: position 2,753 of record JBEBHM010000040.1, on the reverse strand, counting down.
GCTGAGCCGGATCTTCGCGGAGGTTGAACAGTTCGCCGGGGTGCGAGTGCTCAGTATAGTTGCGCTGATCCTTGAGCCACTGTGGCTCGCCGCGAGCGCCGTTGTCATCGCCGCTGGGGGCGTCGATGAAGACCCAGTCCCCTTGGCGGATCGCAAACTTACCCTGAGCACTATGATGCACGGTAGCCACGCGAACGGGGCTTGAGAATCTTTCGCCGAGTAGCACGGGCAAGACGTTGACGCTATCTTCGGCGGCGTTGTCAGGAAGCTTCTCGTCCAGGATGGCAGCGACGGTCGCCATGAAGTCTACATGGCACATGGTTTCATGGCAGACGGTACCAGCCTGGACCTTGCCTGGCCAGCGGGCGATGAATGGAACCCGGTGGCCGCCTTCCCATGCGTCTCGTTTGGCACCGCGGAGTTCGCCCGAGCTGCGATGGCCAAACTGCTCCACGCGATCATAGGCACCAGGTTTCACTTCACCGGTGATCTCGGGTCCGTTGTCACTGGTAAAAACAACCAACGTGTTTTCCATGACTCCCGCTCGCTGTATTGCATCGAGCACTTGGCCGATGCTCCAGTCGGTTTGGTGAACGAAGTCACCATAGGGGCCAACCTTGGTTGTACCGTTGAAGTCCGATGAAGGCACGACGGGATAATGTGGCGATGTGAGCGAAAAATAGAGAAAGAAGGGTCTCTTCGCCTTCGCAGCGTCTTCGACCCATTTCACGGCATGGCTTGTGAGTCCCGGCAAAATGTCCTCTAGTTTCCAGCCGGGAATCATTGGGCCAGGGATGTTGAAATTGCCGCCTGTTGTCGGCAATGACGGAATGCCAACCGTGCGATCGTTCTCGATGAAACAATACGGCGGGTAGTTTGGCACGATCGTTCCAAAGTAGTGATCAAAGCCTCTCGCGATCGGACCATCGGCGATTGGTTGGTTGAAATCGACATTGCTCAAGGCGTTTTTGACTCCACCGATCAGCGGCTTGCCATCCGTTGTAACGTAAGTCTGACCAAGATGCCACTTTCCTATGCATGCCGTCGCGTAACCACGCTGCTGAAGTAGCTTGCCCACGGTCAAGCGGTCCGGAGTGATGAGCGGCTTGTCCCAAGGCCCCAACACATTGCGCTGCAATCTCGTTCGCCATGCATACCGTCCCGTGAGCAAGGCATAGCGAGTGGGTGTGCAGACCGACGAAGGCGAATGTGCATCGGTGAATCGCATGCCTTCACGTGCGAATTGATCGAGACGTGGTGTTGGGATCTTAGACTCGGAGTTGTAACAACCGAGATCGCCATAGCCCAGATCGTCGGCAAGAATGTAGACGATGTTCGGCAGTTCGGCTGCACACAATGAATTCGCACAACAGGCGAGACCAAGAAGCAGACAGGCGAGTTTGTTCATTGTGGACCAGATGCAAGGTTGTTTAGGAGTAGATCTCAGTATGTGCATTCTAACGTCACCAGCGGTCGTTGGGTCAGGGATCGAATCAGCGCCCATCACATCGAGGAATGCCGAATCATTTCGAAGCCGTTCAAGATGCTCGAGTCGTTCGCCATTGCAAAGAACATTCATTGCCATAGCCAACACATGATCCGATGCATGATAAGCTGCGTGCCACTTAAGCAACTGTACGTTTTTGTTAATCGCATCGACAAGCCCGACGTGTTTAGCTAACTTGAGCATCGCGGAGATACCGCCATAATCGATGGCCTGTGTCCGATCGGCTCGTTTTTTTCCCCGCGAATCACAAAAATCGAATCAAGTGTTCGCTTGATTCAGGATTAGACGCGACATTGACGCTTGGTGACGGATGCATTTTTGATTTAAAGGTATGAGATGCTCAATCTTTTCAGCGACTTACCCTCTCGCCTACCTGATGAACTGTTTGTCACATTGTTGGAATCTAACAATGTGCGTATCGAACGCATCGTTTCGCATGGTCACGCATCGCCCGAGGGATTTTGGTATGACCAAGACCAACACGAATGGGTTATCGTGCTACAAGGTGCGGCCCGATTGTCGATTGAAGGAGTTGTCAATGAGTTGAAGCCCGGCGATTTCATCAACATCCCTGCACATCGGAAGCATTGGGTTGAATGGACCACGCCAGACGAGCCAACGGTTTGGCTTGCAGTGTTTTACGGAGACGCAAAGGAGTAACATGAAAACGAAACCAATATCGGAAACCGTAGTGCCTTTGCGAATCGTCGTGGTTGATCCTCCGTCTGGAGTTGATTTCGGCATTCAAGAGGGCAAAGGGAATGACTACAAAACTATTTTGGTCCAAAGTTCAAAAACGGCTGACCTACAATTTGACTGCAACATCACTGTCAAAGGCAATAGGGCAGGTGGACCACCAAACTTTGTCGGCCCCATTGCGCAAGGTCCACCAACTGGCAGATTCATTTACATAGACATTGGAAAATTGGCTGGACAGATCGACAGTTGTTGGCAACGTCGAATCAAGATCCCTTTGCAGGGAATTACATGGGACATGATAGACTCAGTGTTGGAAGCTCCCAAGCGATTCCTACAAGCCACGATTCCAGGAACCGGCAAAGATGGTGGGCCAAGCTGTGCTACAGTCAAGCCGATTGATGGTTGGAAAATCGTGAAATAGGCTTGTGCTAAACAACGCTTCACACACCAACTGGAAACGCGCAGTCCCGTGAGAATCGCAATCGATAACTTGCAAGACAACATTCGCAGCGACTGGATGCGATATCGATCTGAGTTGGTACAGGAT
>JBEBHM010000039.1:0-22068 GCA_040080875.1 Pirellula sp. | reverse complement strand
TGTCGAGCGTCACCACTTATTTGTCAAGCTTCGAACAGTTCGGATTCTTAAACGAAAAGCTACCGCTACTGAACCGCAGCTTAGCGGAACTTGTTGGGATCGGTAGTCGCTTTACCTCGCTGGTCGGGCAGTACCAGAAACAACCCGTCGAAACGCTGATGCAGCTGCAAACGGCGTTGCAGCAAGCTCTCGGTGTGCCGGTTACTTTTACGGCCGACGGTAAAGCACTGAAAATCGGTTTCGATTTCTCGGCCATTGTCGATGAACAACTTAACATCAATCTAGATCTCGGTTCGTTGGGCATCCCCAATCTCGATGGACTGGTTGATGTTCGCGGCGAAGGCAAGGTGCGGCTGGCAGCCAATGCGAATCTCCATATCGATCTGGGAATCGATATGTCCAATCCGGAGTCACCACGTCCGTTCTTATACTCCGGTACAACCACCGCCGGTTTGGGCGTCAAAGTCTGGGGCAAGGATCTGCTATTCTCAGCGTCGGTTCTCTCGTTTGGCGTGGCGATTGGAAATACAACCACGAAAGGTTATGTCGCTATTGACGGCGACGGTGTGGCGGAAGCCACATACAATCCCAACGACAAAGTCTCGTATGGTGTTACCTTGACGGATACGCGCGATGGTAACGCCGACGGCCGGGTCTATTTCTCGAATCTCAGTGCGGCCGACCTTCATGAAGCCCCGCTCACGGGGCAGTTCCATGTGAACTTGCCGATGTTCAAGAAGAGCGATGGCAGCTCTATCGGTGCCGTCGATTGGAACTTTTCCATCACTAATCCCACGTTCCCGTTTGGTTGGGACGGTGTGCCTGGTATCAATGCTAGTCCCGATTTCAGTTCGCTTTTAACAGGATTGAACCTTTCGCAAGAGCTAGATGGCTTCGCGGGTGGACTCGGTGATTTCTTTGCGATCCTCGACACGGCCATCGAAAATCAAGCGCTGCTTGCAAAAATACCGTTGATCGGCGATGCCCTACGGGATGCGGTGCGCTTTGTCGGCGATGTGCGCGATAAGATCTCGGATAACCTGCAAATCTTTGGTTCGAATTCAACGATCATTGTCCAGCAGAAAATCTATGAAGCCCTTGGACCCGGCGGACTGAATTGGCTTCGAGATCAAAACAATTCGAACTGGCGGACCGACCCATTGAACTTGGCAGCCATCTCAGTTGATGACGTCGTCATCGTGGAGAATTCCAGCAATGATGTCCGGTACAGCGTCCGGTTAAAGCAATCCTTGGCTCGCGTTTCGATCCCTGTCGATTTCGATCTCGGCTTGCCTTTCCTGGGTCTGGAGGTGGATGGTCAAGTTCAACTGGATATTGGCTTTGATTGGGAACTTGGTTTCGGACTCGATAAAAATCGCGGCTTTTACTTGACCACCGGAGTCTCTGACGAGATTCGACTTGCGCTCGAAGCCTCGATTCCGGGCTTGCACGCAACGGGCAAGCTTGGCTTCTTGCAGTTGGACGTGACCGATGGCACGGATTTGAACGATGACGGGATCATCGACGTCAACGAGAAAACAAGAGTGGTTGGCAATCTCAATATCGATCTCCGCGATCCTGGCACCGGTAGCCACAACGACGGCAAGCTCACCTTGTCAGAGATGTCGGGCGCAAGTTTCCCCCAGTTCATTGCTGCCAGCTTCCCGAATACTGCCAATACGAATCGCGGCGATGTTCGGTTGCATCTGGTCGGGAGCATCGCGGGTAACCTTAACTTCCCGCAGATCGAAACCGACTTAACGGTAGGCTGGGCATTCGGTGGCTCGAGTCCGACCGTCAATGCGTCGGCCTTCGGCAGTGCACCGGAGATCTGGTTCCGCAACGTCGAAATCGACCCTGGACAAGCCATTCAGAGCTTCGCCAAGCCGGTGCTCGAAAAGATCAATGCGATTTTAGCTCCGGTCAAGCCCGTGATCGAGATTCTCCAGACTCCGCTGCCGATCATTTCGCAGTTGGCGGGTCGTGACTTTACGATTCTCGACTTGGCCGAGACCATGGCCGAAGCCTTTGGAGGAAAAAAACCATCACCGGGAACACGCAAGTTCATTCAAGCGGCCGCTGACCTAGTGAAGCTCACCAACTTTGTCGATCAGGTTTCAGCATCGGGCAACATTTCGTTGGGAAGCTATCGGCTGGACACGTTCAATAGCCCAGGTACCAGTTCTAACGAAGGTGACTTGCGGAGCAGCGATCTATCGAAGATCGATCCAGCAAAACTAGTTGATAGCATTACCAATGCGACCCCAGGCAGTATTCCATTGGGCTCGAAATTGAGTGGGGCAGCCAAGAATTTCGTCGAACAAGGGAATCGCGTTCCAGACGCAAATGGTTCGGGCAAAGGATTCAGTTTCCCCATCTTGGAGAATCCGCTGGCAGTCCTGCAAATACTCACCGGCAAGAATGTCGACCTGTTCAAGTATGACATGCCGCAATTGAAAGTGGTCGCTCCGTTCCAGATCCCAATTCCCATCATACCGCCATTCTTGATGGGCTTCTTTGGCGGAAATATCGGGGCCCAAGTCGACTTCAATTTTGGTTTTGACACTTCGGGGTTCAGGACCGGGAATCCACAGGATGGCTTTTACGTCGAGGACACAATCGGTGGTGTAAAAGGTGCCAGGGATCCCATGGAGGCATCTCTGTTTGGCAGCGTGGAGGTTGGGGCTACGCTGGGGATCTCACTTGGTCCAATCGAATTGGTAGCTGGTGCTGCCGGCGGACTGTTCGCGGAAGTCGGACTCAATCTTTACGATCCGAATCATGACGGCAAAGTCTATTTGCCGGAGTTGATAGAGAACATCAGCCGTGGACCTGAATGGCTCTTCGATCTTCAAGGAGAGTTTGGCGCCTACCTGCGAGCCTTTATCAAGATCAAACTGGATCTAGGTATCTTCTCGATAACAATTGTCGACGCACAAATGGAGTTGTTTCGTATTACGCTTTTAAGTTTCTCCGCTCCTCCTCGCGGTGAAATCAGTGTCGATCATTTGGTGAATGTAAATGAACAAGGCAATGTCATTCTTGATAACGACGGAAATATGACATTGAATCTGCGTGCCGACCAAGACGACAACTTCAAGATTCGGGAAGATGCTTCAGGGGCCATCGTCATCAGTGCTCGCGGTCAGAATCGAACTTATCCCCGCCCAAGCGGCAAGATCAAGGGCAACGCTGGCAAAGGCAACGATAGCATTGTGTTCGATGAGTCGGTCACGGTTGGCGTCGATATCGCTGGGGGTGATGGCAACGACACGCTGACTTATCGCGGTTCGGGAGTTGCAATCTTGCGCGGCGAGGAAGGGGATGACACACTCACTGGTTCGAATGGCGCTGATTCGCTCGAGGGTGGCGCTGGTCGGGACAAACTCGCGGGGAACGGTGGTAACGACTTGCTTATCGGCAACAGTGGCTACGACGAAATTAAAGGGGGCACCGGCAACGATAGAATTTATGGCGATGAGGACGACGACAATCTGTACGGCGAACTTGGCAACGATGTTATTTACGCTGGCTTGGGAAATGACCGAGTCGACGGTGGACTGGACAATGATGAAATCCACGGAGAAGATGGGGGAGACTCACTCGTTGGCAATGATGGCAGCGATCGACTTTACGGCGGAACGGGCAAAGATATTCTCGATGGAGGCCTAGGAAACGATTTTCTCTATGGACAGGAGGACGACGATTCTCTTGATGGGGGACGCAACAACGACACGCTCGAAGGTGGCACTGGCAACGATCACCTCCAAGGCAATGCTGGGAGCGATAGTCTATTTGGCAACGACGGCAACGACATTCTCATCGCAGGCATCTCCAAAGTAGGTGGCGACACGGGTGCCATCCACTTCCTATACGGTGGTGATGGAGACGATGAAATCTATGGTGACATCGGACAAGATACCATCCAAGGCAATTCGGGCAACGACCGTATCGATGCACTTGCTGGCAATGACGATGTTCGAGGCGGCGATGGCAACGATCGTATTGTTGCGGGCTTGGGCAGCGATCTCGTTGTCGGTGGCTGGGGCCGTGATGTAATTTTTGGCGGCATCGATAGCGTGGGCAGCACTTCTGCATCCATCGAGTCTAATGTGATCTATGGTGACGAGGACGGTCAGAATCGCGATGCCCCCGGGACGATGATTGGTGTGGCCGCCGACCACGAAGATCTCATCTATGGCGATCAAGGTGACGATTTCATTTATGCTGGCTTCGGCAATGACACGATCTATGCACTCCAAGGAAACGACTGGATCGAGGGTGGCTGGCAATCGGATTCAATTTTTGCGGGAGGAGATGAGGATGGATATCGATATTCAGGCACAAGTACTTCGTCCCATTCGGTAGCACTTGGAAATAAGACCTTCGCGACCGAAAACGGACTGGAGTTCCAAGTTGGCGACATCGTTCGCGCTTCGGTAGTCGGAGATTCGACTCATTGGATCGAAGGACAAGTGTCAGCTTACGAGAATGGTCAATTGACGATCTCTGTGAGTTTGATCGGCAATCCAGGCAACAGTTCGGCCAGCTTTGCGAATTGGAATCTTAGCACCACGGCTGCACAAAACACGATCTACGGCGATACGAGTATTGCGAATTTGGCACAGTCGCCACCGGCCCTTCTCGAAGACCACAGGGATCGAATCTTTGGGGACACCGGAATCGATTTGATTTTTGCTGGCGAGGGGTCAGATACCGTCATCAGTTTGGCCGGCAACGACACAGTGTACGGCGGTGGTGGTGACGATCTCATCGACACCTCGATCGGTTCCAATGCTGTATTCATCGCGTCGTTCGCGGGTCAAGACAACGACACGGCTTATGGAGAAGCGGGCGAAGATACGCTCCTCCTGGGTGTTGCAAGTCTGACAGCCGGTCAGTCCGATAAGGATTTGGGTTTTGGCGGCACGGGCCGTGACATCATGCGTGGGTTTGCCGACGATGACTTCCTCGTTGGCGGAACGGGCGATGATGACATTAGCGGTGGCGTGGGTTCTGATGTGCTCTGGGGTGGAATCGAAGTGATCTCGTTTGCGGCATTCGATCGCAATGTTATCGGCGAATTTGACTACCCGACGAATTTCCCAGGCCAGGAATGGCCCGCGATCGTTTCGCAGATTCAAACGCGCATCGTTCCGCTTGCACTGGCAGGACTTTCGGTCGAAGGCGACGCTGCAGATGGCAGTGATACGCTGCGCGGTGATGATGGGACGGACTGGTTATTCGGCGGTGGAGCGGGCGACAATCTCTTCGCAGGCGGCGGGATCGACTACGTGGACGGTGGAGCCGGCAATGACCGCGTCGAAGGCGAGGACGGCGACGACGTACTACGCGGCGGAACCAACGACGATATCCTGCTCGGTGGCAACGGTATCGACCAAATGTTCGGCGATGCCGGAGCGGACCGTTTATTTGCGGACGGCGGAACCGGGACTGGCATCACACAGGTACTGGGCAATCAAAGGTTGTTTGGCGGCGATGGGATCGATTATCTCTATGGATACTCATTCTCCACGAGCTACGCGGCAGTCAATTCCAGCAACCATGTCGGAACCGAGTCGCTGATGATGGGCGAGGAATTCCACGGTGGTGCGGGAGGTGACTGGATCTATGGTGGGATTCGCCAAGACGTCTTCTATGGCGATGGCGGCAACGACACAATCCAAGGCGATGCATTGGTCGGCCTCAATTATGCCGATAATTCTAGGCGATCGCTTAATGCAATTGACGATACCAATCCCCTGATCTATGTCGATACGCTTGCAGTTAGTGCCACCGCCGAGCAACGGCAACTTAGCAGTCAGGATGTCTTCTATGGCGGTACCGGCGAAGATCGGCTCTATGGCGGCGGCGGAAGCGACGAGATCTGGGGCGGAGCCGATTCCGATTGGCTGGAAGGTCAAGACAGTTTCGATACGCTCTACGGCGGCGCGGGCATCGATATGATGTTGCTCGACTCCAGCTCAAGCTATGCAGCGATTCCCAATGGTCAATTCGAAATCTTCAATGGTCACTTTGGCAATGCCATCGTCGGCGACTCGCCCGATGACAACGCCACCGATATTCTTCTGATCGAAGGCACGGATGCTTCGGACACGATCACCGTCGGTCAAGTGGACTACAATATCCCCAACTCAACACGGATCGGAACGCGTCTCACGGTCGGCTTCAACTCGCGCACGATCCATGCGGCTTGGCGAGATTTCTCGGACGTTGCTGATGCAAACGGTAAGCCTCTCGTCGAACAGATACGCATATCCGGACTGGGAGGAAGCGACTCGATCGGGTTCCTCTCAACGACCGTAGGACTCACGAAGCCGCTGGATGTTTCCGATTTAACCGAGCGCAGCGATGATTGGATCGGTGTCATCGATGGTGGCCCAGGGAACGATACGCTGAGCGGCTCTGGCGCTCGCGATCGTATCGATGGCGGACGCGATGACGACACGATCTACGGCTTTGCGGGCGATGATCAGCTCTGGGGAGACGGCGGTCCTGGCTTAGGAGAATCCAGCGATAACGATGTCATCTACAGTGGACAAGGCAACGACGACGTACTGGGCGGTCAGGGAACCAACGCACTTTTCTCATGGTCCTTCAATCCGCTGCCATCCGGGGATACGCAATTTGGCGTCTTCGTGGGGGATGATGGGCAACTTTACGACAACAATGGCGACCTCGATGCCAATGGCGTGTTGGATGGCTCCAATCCAGCCACACCTCCTCGGCAACTCGAAGATACCGGACTGAATCGCGTTCTGGGTGGTCCGAAGAATGATCTACTCTTTGGTGGCACCGGTCTCGATTTCATGTATGGGTTTGGATCCGACGTACCGAATAAGCCAGACGAACTCTTCGACCGGCATGGCAATACGTTTGATGCCCGCGGTGCCTTGGCCGGCGACGAATGGAAATCCTTTGCCAAGAACACCGACAAAGTTTGGTACTACGGCGGAACCAATCGGGACGATGTGATTCATGTCGATTACGTGACCGAGCCGGGGGTTCTCCAAGGCCACCATCTCATCACGCGGCTGACTAACAATAACGGCAACTTTACGTTTGACGCCCAGGTCCAGCTCGACTTTGACAACTGGAGTTCTGAGGATTCATTTTACGGTTTAGCATTGACCGGAACCGACGTTGTGCCCGGAACGGTTCCTTTTGCCGACAATGAAGGACGCACTAACGGCGTCCTTTCGGGACACGCCGTCTTTTCACTCAGCGTCGACGGTGGTCCCATTCAATCGGTCACGATAACTGCGGCATCAACCATTGATAACGATCCACCAAATACTTCTCTGAATCCAACCAAACCAATCCGCAATTTGGTCAAGGATCTGAATGATGCATTGGCAACCGCAGGACTCGGGGCGAGCGTTTCGGCTCGTGCCAGCGGCGACAAGATCAGCATGATACGACGTTCGAGCATCAATGCCCAAGAGGGTTCGTTAGTGATTTCTTATGCCAACGCGGTCACCCAGAACGAACTGCACTTGGACCCCGATCAGATTGCAACTGTCGGCTATGTCGGGTCGAATGGTTTGCAAAGCCTTCTACCGCCAGAAGGTGATTTCCTGGCGATCATCGTCGATGCTTTGGATGGCAACGATCAGATCATTGTTGGCCCAACGGTCATCAAGAGCGTCTGGTCCGACGGTGGCAAAGGTGACGACACGATCACGCACGTCGCTGGCAAGCCTATCCTCCCGGATAAAGCCGACACACGCAGTGGCGGAACGGTGCGCAACGACAGCGCGGCCAATGCCTATCCGTTGAACGCGATCTCGACCAGCAAGCTCTACACTGGGCTATCGATAGATAGTCCGACGGATGTCGATTGGTTCACATTTAGCCTAAGCGGTGTATCGGCGGGAGATGCTTTACGCGTGCCCAGCCTGTCGCCCAACGATCGCCTTTCGTTTGAGCTGTACGATAGTCCAGCGAGCACTTCGACAGCTGTTCGCAGCTACCTGTATTCCGAGGATACAGCCGCCAATGCCGATCCACGCATCTCATTGGATGGATTGCCAGTTGGAGAGTATTGGCTCAAGGTCTCGACCGATCGAATCCCGACGGTCTACGAGTTGGATTTTGTCGTTGGAACAACGCTGGGAACGCTGGCGAGTCCGGTTGTCATCCCCACAATAACCGATCAAGCGTCGATCGTTGGTGTTCCCCTCAAGATCGGGAACAACTTCGGCAGCAATTCGGTTTACTATCAATTCGTGTTGGCCAACGACGCCCGCGCGGGTGATCAGATCGGTTTGAACGCCTTCGATGCATCGGCACCGGTGACGCTGACGTTGCTAACTAAGCTTACCCCAATTGAAGAAGTCTATGACGCTCAGACATCGATGGGAGTCGATTCGCCCGCAACCGTTAGCCTCGAAGGTTTGAAGGTTGGAACGCACTATCTCAAAGTAACCAGCTCGGGAACGGGACGCTACGAGCTAGTACCTCGGATTGCAAAACTGGTTGGCGACGTTTTGGTCTATGGAAGCCAGACAAGCATCAACCTGTCTTCCCAAACCGAAGAATTCTTAGGTGATCCGCTCCTTGATCCACTCGGTCGCTATAAGTATGTACGAAAAGATGTTTTGATTGGAGGGGACGGAAACGACATTCTGCAAGGTGGCTCCGGTGAGGACTGGATCTTCGGCGGTAAGGGAAATGATACTCTCGCCGGTGGCTTCGATCGTCAAGCGGGAGACTTGCTTTGGGGCGAAGAGGGGGACGACATCTATCAAATCCTCACCGATCGATTGCCGGAGACGAAAGCTTCACAGCGACGAGTTCTTCAGGAAAATAAGGAAACCTTTATCCCAACGTACACCGATCGCTTTGATGGTGGTCTGGGTGTCGACCAAGTTCTATATCTAGGCGGCGACCTAGATGCCAATGGCCGAGTCGTACCCGACAACGTGGCCATCCGCTGGAATACGATTCTCCATCGCTACGAACTCACGAGCCAAGTTTGGAATTTTCAGCAGCAAAAATGGGAGACAGAAGCGATCGACGCGCCTGCCGAGATCATCGGCTCCAAGCCCGGCCCAACCAACGGACAGCTCTCTGGAAATCTTTCGTTTACTCTCAGCGGAAGTGCGACCCCTGTCTCGGTCTCCAAGGCAACTGCCCAGTTCAATTCGAGCTTCGATCACCTCGTCTTCCAGGTAAATGAAGCGATTCGAACTGCTGGCTTACGAGGCAAAGTATTTGCCAGCAATCGCCACGGCACGCTTGTCTTGTCAACCATCTCGCGAGGGACGGGCGCAAGTTTGGCGTTGACTGCACCGAATTCAGTAGCTGTCGATGATTTAGCACTTGCTGCGCAGAGCGTTACCGGCCAAAAGGACGATTTCTTACCGCAGCAGCACTACGCTTTCTTCACGGTTTTCGACATTGAAGATACAACCTATGCTGTCATGGATACTCGCCGCGGTGATGACGAAGTCCATGCGGATCCCGAATACTTAATTCGCGGCAACGAATGGGGTATCGATCCGGAAGATCGGCCTCAACGCGCCAAGGTGGACTTGATCATCCGCGGTGGTGACGGCAACGACCGGCTGTTTGGCGGCGCTGACAGTGATCGCATCGAAGGTGGGGCCGGTGCCGATGTGATTCGCGGCGGGGGCGGCAACGATTCCATCGACGGCGGATCGGGCGATGACTGGATCGCGGGCGGACCAAGTATGATCGTGCCCGATCGTTATGAATTTAAAGCGGGTGCGGCCAACAACAATGTGGCTTATGCTGCATTGCTATCAGAGGATTTTTCGGTGTTGCGCGGGCGAAACGCCAATGGCGTGCTCAAATCAGAAGCGGAACGCGATGTAAAAATATCCAATTTGAACCTCAGCTATGGCGACCAAGGCGATTGGTACGTTTTTAAGACTCCTGAATCGCTCAAAACAATGGGTTCGGCGAAGGCTGCACAACTGGTTAAGGATGCGATCAAGATACAGTTTACGGATGCAGAAGTTAATGATGTGGCCTTACCTTTGGGTAAGCGGTTATACGACTTTGGCTATAGGGACGCGTCCGGCGATCCCGGACGCTTGCTTTATCTCTTCGCGGGAAACGATACGGATCCTGGCGAAGGACTATCGGTAGTTCCTGTAGAACGCTTCGAAGGCGTTCCAGAGCATTACCTGATCCATGTCGTGAATCCGAACAATTATGCCATCATCGGGTCTGCCCCAGTTGCCAATCCGCAATTCCAACATAATGTAACGACGTACAATGCAACGTTTACATTGACGTTGGAATATGAGAATGCATTGGGTTCGACGGTTACGGATACCGCAAATATTACCGTCAACGGAACGACCGGGACGCGTTCGCTCGATGGACTAGTGACGGCACTCAATGATGCGATTAGTGCCACAGCGCTGAGCGGCAAGGTGATGGCGTCGAAGGTCAGCACGCAGGATCTTCGAGTTGGATTTTGGGCGACTTACGCGAACGCCAAAAAATTCACCTTGACCTTCATAGGCGGCGGCACAAACGCGGCTGCTGCCGATCTCTTTTTGACTTCCAACACCGTCGTGAATATCGCTCAACTGGGCGCATCAGAAGCCGCGGGAGGTTATTCGCTCAAACTGCTTGCTTCTAAACTTGGCGGGAGCACCGAAGTCTCGGCGACTAATGATGCGAGCGCTCACGTTCAAACATCGAACCCCGGCGATCGTCCAGCGGCGATTGCGGTAGGAGATTTGAATGGTGATAGCTACGATGATTTTGTCGGGTCAACGTTTGATAGTGGCAGCGAACATTACGCAAGGGTCTTCTTCGGCGGACCGCAAGAAGTTCCTGACCCAACTAGCTCCGATTTCGCTTCGAAAGTAGCGCATAACAACGCAGTTCTTAATCGCCATGTGCTGTCGCTCAAATTGCCTGCCGCGCTCTCGTTGACCGGAGCCGGTACGGGCACGTTCTCAACGGTCACGAGCGGCGACTTCAATGCCGATGGCCTTTCCGATCTGGTGGTGACCGTTTCGGCGGGAACGAATGCAGGCGTGTATACTATTCTCGGACGGCCCGACGCTTTTGCACTAATCGGCACTCGTCCACTCCAGGATGGTGACACACTCCCCATCGGTGCGACGTTTTCACTGAGAGTCGACGAAGGCGCCTGGAAACAGCTCACCCTTACGACCGCTACCGGTGAGACGACAGTCTCGCTTGGAACCTTGCTCGGTAAGCTCAACGCGGCGATCGAAGCGACCGGCTTGAAGGATGCAGTCGTTGCCGAGGCCGTGATCGCCGATTCTGTGACTAGCTCAATCACTGTGCATACGACGGCTGCGGTAGGCGATAGAATTCGCTTGCGATTATTGACCGGCCAATCGTTGCAGTTGTCATTGAACCACTCGGTTACCGATAAGATGAAGACGGTGCTCGGCTTCAGAGACGATCAAAGGAACGCTTGGCCCGGAGGAACGATCGCCAATCAATCGTTGGATATAGTAAGTGCCCACGATGTTCGCGCGAATCTCGCCACGGCGATTGGGGGTATCGTTGGGAATGTCATTGGAGCAGCCAGCACTGTTGCCATTCCCCAACCGGCAGACATTGTAACGGGGCTTTTAGGAGCGGCTCCAAGCATCTACGCGGGCAATGCAAATTATAAAGCATCGGCCACTCTATGGTCAGCGGACTTTGCTGATGCTCAAGGCAATGCGTATGACGAAGGTGTTGAGACCAGTTATACGGGTTTGTGGAATCGAACGACGCGTCGAGCCCTTGGAGGCAATCATTCAGGAGCAGCCTTTTACTACGGACGCAATGCGGAGGGCAACTACGACGTTGGCACAAACACAGGTGATTTGACAACTCGCGAGATCGATCTGAGCGGCGAGTCCACAACACTGAACGATATTACGCTCTCATTCAACTACCTGCTGCAAACCGAAAACGCTACTAATACTCCTGCGTCGCTCTATGATCGTGCAGAAGTTATTGTGCAGGAGAAAGTGGGTAACTCATGGATTGATGTTGTTGTCGCCAAGAACACGAATGGAGTGAGTGGGATACCACTGAACGATCGAGGGCCCAATGCGGTGGTTGCTGACAATGCGAATTGGGACCTTGGTGTTGTCGACCTAAATTCTTATAAGAACAAGACCATCCGCTTAGTCTTTCGATTCAATTCCGGCGATAGCCTCGCCAACAACTTTGAAGGTTGGTACGTCGATAACATCGCGGTCAAACGCATTGCGAAGGAGCTACTGACTTCTCAACAGACTCTGCTCGACAGCGCGACCTCGCTGGCTGGGATCGGCGACTACTCCGGCGATGGACGGCCAGACTTTGCTGTGGTGAGTTCCTCGTCTATCAAGATCTACGCGGGTGGCGTAACAGCCACCGCTGGGCCGACCATCACCCCATCGAATAATACCTTCGCTAATTATTCGGTTTCGTCAGCTGGCGGAAATGTCTTTGGAAATGCAAATGAAGAACTACTCATCAACAGCGATAGCGGCCCTTCGTTCGTCATCGAAGGAGGTACTACAGGCTTAACGCTTGACCTCACATCAGGCCTCACTGGTCCATCGAACCCAATGTCGGTGAAACGTTTAGCTACCGGGCAATTGATCGCTTTGGGAAATATTAGTGATATCAGCGGGGATAACAGCAGTCTGGGGATGGCCGACCTTGGCACTCAAGGTTCAGAAACATCCGATCCGGTTGGCGAACTGGGTTCCTCGCTTCAACACGCCATCGGACGTGTCTATTTCGGCAGCACGAATTTTTCCCCGACTGGCTTCGCCAACCCGGACTTGGTTCTCGAAACGGCTCGTCCGTTCTACGCAACCAACACAGCGGAGTTACTCGCCCTGGGTGCTCTAGGAGACATCGACAACGACAATCGAGCCGACTTTGGTCTCGGCGACTCGTTCGCCGGTCGACATACACACGTCTTTCTCGGCCGCGCGACCGACAACAATTATGTCGATACGTCGCCCTTCACTGAATCGGCAGAACTCTTCCAAGTCGGAATGGCACCGCCGCTGCTTCCCGGACACTTTGCGCCAGGCGCAAGGCTCGCAATACCGCAGAATGGCACAGTGAGCGTTGCACAAGCAGCCGGACTCGAAGGTGTCGCTACCAACGAAAAACTCTCGCAATCACGAAGTATCGGGGATATCAATGGTGATAGTTTTGAGGACTTCTTGCTTGAAGGTGGGCAAGCGAGTTATGTCGTTTTTGGGCCGGTATCGTTCGAAGGAGTCAATAGTGTCCGTGATCGCGCAGATATCATCCTCGATTTCAGTTTGCCATCTCAATATCCAGGCAAACTTGCCAGCAAACTCGGAGACATCGATGGCGATGGTTTGACCGATCTAGTATTTTACAAACCGACTGGATCAAACCTGCTGGTCACCACGATCTTTGGCGCTAAAGTATTACCGCGCAATTTATTAGAAATCACATCCTATTTGAGTGATTCGGATCGCGTTCGGTATGGCAAGGTTACCTTAACAGGAGCCTCCGATGCTATCGACGTGTTAGCGTTGGATTGGAACGGCATCTTAGATTCGAGTGGTCGATCACAATCAGAACTACTGGTACGAAGACTAAACTCAGCAGAAGTCTACGTTTCGACGAATTTTGGCAAAACTGATTCTTCGGCTATTCAAATCGCTGATCGGCTCGCACAATTTCCAACATCGACAAACGGATCCGACTCGACACCCAACGGAACCTTTGGAAGCGTATTAACCACCTATGCGATCGGGACGACTGAAGTCACCAACCAGCAATATGTAGCGTTTCTGAATAGCAAAGCAAAATCGGACTCGTATAGTCTCTTCAACGCGCTAATGACTAGTGATTCCCAAGGTGGAATTACGAGAGGTGGAACCTCTCCGAATTTTACTTATGCCGCCAAACCTGGATTCGAATTAAAGCCAGTTGTTTTTGTGACCATATCCGATGCGATGCGATTCGCGAACTGGATACACAACGGTCAAGGAACTGGCGATACGGAAACAGGTGCTTACACCCTGAATGGAGTGACAGAATATGTCTACGCCGCGCGCAACCCAAACGCCCAAGCTTGGATTCCGAGTTCCAATGAATGGTACAAAGCGGCTTTCTTCGATCCTGCCAAGTCGGGTGGTCCTGGATTTTGGGACTACGCAAATAGATCCGACATAGCTCCAACAATGAGTCAAGCGAACTACGGCAACGCGAATGGTGGTTTGACCAACGTCGGACAATTCTCTCAAACGGTTAGCGCTTATGGTACCGTCGACCAAATGGGCAATGTGTGGGAGACAACGGACACCCTCACGATTGGTGCTTTCAATTTACCATTCCGAGACATTTGGGGCGGAGATTTCACAACAACTGTTTCCCAGAGATTTTTGCAAGACGCTTCATCTGATCCGTCTGGCGGGGGAAGGGGCATTGGTTTTCGCATTGCTGCTAAACCGGCTGCCCTGTTAAATTCGACCACTACTTCGATTCCGTTCGTTTTGGTTCCTACCGCGAGCGAGCCCTTTACCAGTGTTGGTGATATCAATGGCGATGGACGAGACGATCTTGCAGCGCCAGTCTCTGGCAATCTTGCTTTGTCGACTTCTGTTCAATCGATCATCAATAGCCAAACTACATTTTATGCTGGTCGATTCAACGATGCCTTCTCGGTTAGCTCGAAGCTATATGCGCTGAGTGATTTGCAAAACGACGGATTCGATGACTTTGCAGGTATCTGGCAACAGTCGAATGGAAATGACTCAGAAGTCGTCCTTTTTTATGGCTCAGATTCGGGAGCACACATTGCGGGTTCTGTCTTACGCGATGGTGGCAGTCCGGGAGTGACGGTTCGCCTCTTCCCAAATGCTGGCGATTTCAACGGTGACGGAAAATTAGACTTAGCAATCCTGGAGTCGGTTTCCGCGACCGCTTCCTCGATATCCATATCGGGGCGAGTGTACGTTTTCTCTAACATTGCGAGTCGAATTGGCAGCGGCAACTTGACGTTGGCTAACGCCGATATGATCATCGATTCCGATACATCAACCGGAATTATTACGACGCTTGCATCCTCACCGAAACTTGACCTCAACGCGGACGGATTGGATGACCTGATTGTGGGAGCAGCGGACGCTACGGGAGTCCTTGGCTCGGTTTTGTCAAAAGCCGGTCGAGTCTACACCCTCGAAGGCGCTCGGACTCTGGTTCAGATTCCAACCGATGGGATCAATATCCTAACCAATCGCACGATCACCGGCAGCGGGGACTATCTCGTCGATCCCGCCACGGGCCGGCCTGCGGAGTTTGGGGGTGGCCCCGAATTCGTATTATCTGCGACGGACAATCCGCAAACAACGAGCGTCGACGAGTCCCACGAACGCTGGTTCCGGTTCACCACATTGGGCGACGGATTGCCGGGCGAATCTTTGCAGGTCGGTCCCCAAGGAGACGCTCCGCTCACACTGTATCCACAACAAGCCGGCACCCTTCAGTCCACGCGCAGCGGCGTGATCACAATCCCCGTCAGTAACGTGGACGACCGGGAACGCGGTATGATCCTGCAACCGGACGGCAAGATCATCCTGTCCGGCTTTACGGGTAGCGGTTCGACGTACAAGTATGTTCTGACACGCCACAATTCGGACGGTACACTCGACGCCTCGTTCGGAACAGGCGGGATTGTTGTCAGTTCCTTTACGCTCGGCAGCGGCAATACAGGGAGAGGTCCGGGCGTTGCACTTCAGGCGGACGGCAAGATTGTCATTGGCGGCGACGCCCAAATCGGCAGCAATCTGGATTTTGCTTTGATCCGCTACAACTCCGATGGCAGCCTGGATTCCAGCTTCGGAATCGCAGGCCGGGTGACAACACCGATCGACACCGGAGATGATTCGATCAACGCAGTCGCCATTCAGTCTGATGGAAGGATTGTTGCCAGCGGCTTTGCGACGAGCGGAGGTAATGTTTCATTCGCCGTCGCCCGTTTCAATGTCGACGGATCGCTCGACACGTCATTCAATGGCACCGGCAAGCAGACTACCTCCTTCGGAACCGCCTTCGATTATGGAAGCGCGTTGGCCCTTCAAACCGATGGCAGGATCATCGTCGTCGGTCAGACGGGTGCGGCCGGTGCCATGAATACGGCTCTGGTGCGCTATACCGCGGCCGGGCTACTCGATACTTCATTTGGCACTGATGGAAAAGTTATCACAGCGGTTAGTTCTGTGGACAGGGACGCAGCGCAGACCGTCGCTGTCCAGTCGGATGGACGCATCGTGGTGGGCGGGTTGGTCGCAATAAATAATGTCAACCGCTTCCTGGTGACGCGTTATAACAGCAATGGATCGCTCGACACGTCATTCAATGGAACCGGCAATATCGTTACGCCATTTGGCACGACGGATGATCGCGTTTTCAGTGTGGCCATTCAACCGGACGGTAAGATCGTCGCTGCCGGAATGGCAAACAACGGCGTCAGTGATAACATTGCAGTCGCGCGTTACGGTTCGGACGGAAGACTTGACACCATCTTTGACGGTGACGGCCAAAACTTTGACGGTGACGGCCAACTGATCACGTCACTGGGAACGAGCCAGGCTCGCGGCAATTCAGTCGCCATTCAATCCGACGGCAAGATCATCGTCGCGGGAGAGGCGGCGGGAATCTCCTCCGATCTCAACTCACACGATTTCGTCCTCGCCCGTTACAACTCCAATGGGAGCCTGGACAACACCTTTGGGACGGTTCTCAGCGCTGCAGTTTCTGTGGGGGGCACGTCCACCGCAGTCGGGGGATCGTCACAACAACAGGCCGTGTTCGAGTTCGATCTCTCGTCGTTATTGCCGTACCAGCGCGATCCGAACGCCCTGATCGGCTCGGCCCAATTGAACCTCGACTACAATTTAACGGCGCTGTCCTATCCGACGTCGTTCGATCTTTCGGAGACAGCGAGGATCGGCGAAACGATGTTCTTTTCGGCCAATAATGGGCTGTGGCGCACGCAGGGAACCGTCGCCTCAACGCTGGAGATCAAGCAGCCAAACGGCGCATCATTTATCAAACATCAAAACGGTGCGTCATTCCCTGATCCCTTTCATCCGACGGTGCTCGGCGACACGCTCTACTTTTCCGCGAACGGTGCGCTGTGGAAGGTCAACGTCAATTCGACAGTCGCCGCCACGGTCAAAACCGGACTACAGTTCTCTGGAAATGACGAGTTCAAAGTTGTCGGCGGTTTGCTTTTCTTCACCGCCTATGAGTTGAACTCGTCGGCCAAACGTTTGTGGCAAGTGAATGTGGGGGGGACAGACGCGACGAAAATTCGGGTTCCCGCGGTGCAGGGCACGTTTGTTGAATCCCCATACAACCTTACGGCGGTCTCCAACAACAATGTCCTCATGCTGTATTTCGGAACGTTGAACCCTCAAAGGCTGGAACGGTTAGTGTTGGGCAACGATTCGACAATGGGGTCCGTCGATGCCACCACACGTGAACCCAGCAATATCACACCGGTCTTCTCACAGGCCAATCCGGAGTCATCCACGATGTACTTCGTGAACGGGAGATGTTTCACTTGCGGCAACAATCCTTTTCCACAAGAACTGCGCAAGATCGAGGGCGATTTGCGGACGTCCAGTTCCACCCTCGTCGTTACCAAGAACTCGCCCATCGACCAATTGACAAATGTAAATGGAACCCTGTTCTTCCGCCAAGGCAATCAATTGTGGAAGAGCGATGGAACCGCCAACGGGACGGTTTCGATCGACCGCGTGACCTTCGATTCGACGCAGACCCTCACCCTCACCGCTCCGGATAACCTCACGAACTGGAACGGGCGTCTGTACTTCTCAGCCCAAACAGCGGCCACAGGCACGGAGTTGTGGACCCTGAACGACGCACTTGATCAAGCCGTTCTGGTTCGCGACATCAATTCACCCCGCGGCGCTCCGTCCGATCCTCAAAAGTTGACGATTGTCGGCGACACGCTGTACTTCACCGCCGATGACGGCCTGCACGGACGCGAACTCTGGAAGACCGACGGATCGCTAGTTGGGACAGTGCTAGTCAAGGATTTCGCGACGGCGACCGGTGCCGTCAGCAACGTCACCGGACTGGTTGCGGTCGGTGGGAAGCTGTTCCTAACCGCGAATGCCGGCGACGGCGCGACACTGTGGAAGTTGGATCCGGCAGCGACAGGAGCCATTCCGACAATGGCGCGCGTACGGGACGATCTCGGCGCAGTGCTGACGGTTGAAGTTTTGGACGGCGAGGGGGACAATCGAGTCACCGCCGCAGACGCCACGCGTGCCGCTTTGGTCTCGGCCGTGCCGGTCACAATCCATACCAGTGAGGGCCAGCTGTCCGAAGCGGATCGGGGCCAATTGAACGCGGTAATCACTCAAGGGGTGCAGGCCGCGCTGTCGCGGGGCGTCACGCGGATCACGGTGCGGCTGACGATGCCTGATCCGCATGTGCGACTGGACATTCAGAACTCGCTGGCTGGGGGGCAGTTAAACGCACTCGGCGTACTCGACCATGGGCCGGGGCGGACAGCGCTAGTCGTTACTCCCCTGAGCAGCGGCGTACTCGTGGATGTGTTCGACGCCGACGGGGCGCCCTTGGGTCGCGATCGCAGTATCGTCGATCTGCGACACTTCGACGCGGGGACATACAACGTCCGTGTGCATCGTGCGGACCCTCAATCCTCGCCTCTCGATTCTCTACCGTTCACCTTGTCGATCACGGCTCCGTCCGCCGGGCAAACACGCCCGATCTACTTCGCTCCGGATCGGGATGTGATCCATGGTGGGGACGGAAATGATCTGATCGCTGGCAACGAAGACCTCGATCGTCTGTTCGGTGACAGCGGCCATGACCAGTTTGTCGCTGATTCCTTCTCCATTACCACAGTCACGCCGAACGTCGTCATCAATGGCAGCGAGATTCGCGACCAAGGTGATCAGGGCCAGACGGTTGAAGCCGTCATCCGCTCCCCGGTCGCCAGCGAGACAGGGCCGATCCAATACGCCCAACTCGATCCCGTCGTTCGGCTCATCGATGCGGGATTGAGGTACGTGGTGGCACAAACACTCGATATTTCGACCACACGACGTTATGACGGCACGCCCGAGCTAGCCACGCCAATTCGTGCGAGTGACCTCGCCCGACTGACCACGCTCGATATCAACACGCGCGGAGTGACATCGCTTAGTGGTCTCGAGGACGCGATCAACTTGCGCGCACTCAATCTAGCAAACAATTCCATCGTAAGTCTCACTCCCATCGCGGTCGGTCGCAAGACGGAAACGATAGACGAAATTTCCAACGTCGGCGCACCGACAGGCGCCCGGTGGCTGAAGTACCTAGCGGCGGATTTCAATCCCCTCACCGACTTGATACCCTTAAACTTGTCTTCTGCGCTGACGGCTCTCAGCATGGATGCGACGACGATTGAGTCAATCGCACCGCTTAGTCAAAACAAATCGCTGAATCTGCTCAGCGCACATGGGATTGCCACCGAGGCAATCCGAAATGAGGAGTTCACGACTGACCCGAATTGGTCCTCACAGAACACGCAATCTGGGGGAGCCAACATTGGATTCCGGACCAGCAATCTCACGGGGAATTCGATCGGTGGCGAGGCCGGAGGTACGTTTCCTCGTTCGGGTAACTTCACTTATTATGCGGACACGCACCTGGGCCAGCCCCTTGATCTCAATCAATCCATCTCCGCCAGCGGCGAGTTCGATGTGACCAACATTTTGCCGGGTTTCAACACTGGAATCTTTATTGGACATTTCGCCACTCAGCCTGGTACGACTTTCCCGTCCATCGGCTGGGAATTACTAGAGAATAATTCTACTTCAGTGCGGGTCGTGGCACAGATCATCTTTGCGGACGGCACCATGTTGAGGTCTTTGAGCGGAGTGAGTGCCCATTCGATTACGCTCAATCAAGACCGCACGTGGAGCTACCGTTACGACCCCGAGGGAGGTGATGGCTTTGGCCAGATCACTTTCACAATGTCCGGCACAACGGATGGCTTCTCCGAGACTTTCAAACTCACGGCCGCTCAGCGCAAGGTGGGACTCTCTGTCAATGCATTTGGCTTCAGCATTGACCCGCTAGCCAACCCGGTTACCTCCACCGCGGAGTTATACATTGACCATCTCAATTACACCATTAATCCGCGCC
The DNA here is from genome assembly GCA_040080875.1 of Pirellula sp. Classification (GTDB taxonomy): domain Bacteria; phylum Planctomycetota; class Planctomycetia; order Pirellulales; family Pirellulaceae; genus JBKCUI01. The sequence goes on along the minus strand of JBEBHM010000039.1, from coordinate 1,866 downwards.
TTACGGATCTCTCGCCTGTGAGCGGCCTGACTTCTCTCGTCACATTGGATGTCGGCGAGCAGGCGATCAGTGACTTGACTCCTATGGCAACGCTCGCATCGCTTCAACAACTCGATTTGCACAACAACCGGATCCGCGACATTTCTCCACTGACGGGTGTTCGAGTGGCCGATAATACAAGTGGTGTCTTAGACTACGAGTATTCGACGCATGCCATCTACGACGAAGTGGGAACGGGTTGGCTGGGAGATAAGAACGCCGCAGCCTTTGACGGAGATTATCGAGTTCATGCGGCCGGTGATGGCTCCGCGACTGCCACCTGGACGTTCACAAACCTGGTTCCCGGTATCTATGACGTTCAGGCAACCTGGCCCGAACACGAGACTCGCACATCCAGCGCGACATATGGGTTATCCCTCAACGGTACGGCGTTGAGTGCGGTGGCGACTCAATCGGTCAATCAAAAACTCCCCCCGTTGAATGTCGCATCTCCTGCTGGTTGGCCGCAATCCGCGACAAATCCAGGATACGACCAACCGTGGCAAAGCCTGCGGGTACTCGACATCACTGCAGGATTAAACCAAACACCGGGATTGCTGACGATCACGCTCAGCACACACACCAACGGCACTGTCGCCGCCGATACCGTGCGCCTCGTCCGCGTCTTAGGCCTGTCCGATTCCACGCCTCAGACCGCACTGCCGAATCTGCAACGACTTTCGCTCAACGGCAATCCACTGGACAACCTCGCCCATGAAGTATTTGTCCCGATACTCGAGACGACGGCCGATGACGGTGACCCAACGAGTCAGGATGTGAAGTTTGATTCGAATGACGCTCCGCTCTTTGTGCAGACAGCCGGGCCACAAGTTTTGCAGCCAGGAAGCTCGATTTTTCTGATGGTCGATCCGCTCGACACCACGGCAACCGTGCTGGCAGCGGTCTCGACGGACACAAGAATCACAGTCACGTTTCCGAAGGGAACCGGCTCGATCATTCCACCCGCGTCAAGTGGAACAAACTCACTTCCTTCGATCAGCCTTGGCTCACTGAACGGCAGCAACGGCTTCACGCTGTTCGGGGTGGACTCGAGTGACCACAGCGGTTGGTCGGTGTCGAACGCGGGAGACGTGAATGGGGACGGCTTTGACGATCTGCTCATCGGGGCTGAGTACGCCAAAGCGTCGGGAAACCTCAAGCCAGGTGCCGGTGAGAGCTACTTAATTTTCGGCAAGGCCGACTGGTCGGCCACTTCTACGATCAACCTAGCTTCATTGGGATCAGCCGGGATCACGATCTTCGGTGCGAACGCGAATGACCACAGCGGTTGGTCGGTGTCGAGCGCGGGAGACGTGAATGGGGACGGCTTTGACGATCTGCTCATCGGAGCTGAGTACGCTGGCAAGAGCTACGTGATCTTCGGCAGTGCATCGCTGCCCGCGACGATCAACTTGGCTACTCTGGGGCCTGCCGGGATTACGATCTTCTATGCCAGTCCGTTTGACCAGAGTGGTTCTTCGGTGTCGAGCGCAGGGGACGTGAACGGGGACGGCTACGATGACCTACTCTTAGGGGCGAAACGCGTAGCCTCTTCTGCCGGTGCGAGCTTCGTGATCTTTGGCGGGGCTTCGCTGCCGGCAACAATCGACTTGGCCGTGGTTGGCACGGCTGGGATCACGATCTCCGGTGCGGATGCGATGGACTATAGTGGCCGATCTGTTTCGAGCGCTGGGGATGTGAACGGGGATGGCTTCGATGACGTACTCATCGGGAGTTATCACGCCGATGCGTTGGGCAACGCCAAATTCAATGCCGGTGAGAGTTACGTGATCTACGGCGGGAAGTCTCCGCTGCCGACTATCAACC
>JBEBHM010000535.1:0-6114 GCA_040080875.1 Pirellula sp. | reverse complement strand
AGGTTTTCGAGGCGTTGTCGAATCGCTTGACCCGTTCCCCTACGGCAGAATTGCGCACCATCATTTAGCAAACAGGGCTCAAACCTGAATGATATCCTTGACGACTTCGCCATACACGTCGGTCAGCCGGAAATCGCGACCGCTATATCGGTACGTTAGCTTGGTGTGATCAACACCCAAGAGATGCAAAATCGTTGCATGCAAATCGTGAACGTGAACTCGATTCACAACGGCATGCATTCCTAGATCATCGGTTTCTCCATACATTTGACCGCCTCTTACACCGCCGCCCGCCAGGAACATCGAGAAGCCCGTGTTGTGATGATCACGACCCGGTTTGGCGTCTGGTTTCTTGTCGTCGTTCTGCGCGTACGGGGTTCTTCCAAACTCGCCACCCCACATAACCAACGTATCCTCGAGGAGCCCACGTTCCTTGAGCTCTTGAATCAAGGCCGCCGTCGCCTTGTCGCTGTCGGCACACAGCTTACGATGACCGTCGTTGTTATTGGAATGGGTATCCCATGGCTGTTTGTTGGTCTTGGTGATGTAATGAATTTGAACAAAGCGAACACTGCGTTCCAAGAGCCGTCTTGCAAGAATGCAACTGCGAGCGAAGACACTTGAACCATAGCGATCATGGACCGATTGCGGTTCTTGCGACAAATCAAAAGTATCTCCCGCTTCGATTTGCATACGAAACGCCTTTTCCATAGCCAAGATATGCGCCTCAAGATCTTGGTCTCCCGTTCGCTGGTCGCTATGCCGTCGATTCATCTTGTGCAGCAAGTCTAGCTGCCGACGTTGCTCGTTGCGGCTCAACGTAGGATGGTTGAGATTGGCGATCAGTTTTTCCACATCCTTTTCGTTTGTGTCGACCGCCATCCCTTGATGTTGTCCCGGCAAGAACGCACTCGACCAAAGCTGAGGTCCGACGACGGGCAACCCAGGACTGAGTGTGATGAAGCTGGGCAAGTTATCATTTTCGCTCCCCAACCCATACGAAGTCCACGCCCCTAAACTTGGGCGTACAGGTTGTTGATGCCCTGAGTTCATCATCAGCAATCCGGGCTCATGGTTCGGCGTGTCGGTATGCATCGATCGGATCACACACAGGTCATCGGCGCAGCGAGCCAAATTTGGAAACAGCTCGCTCATGACGACGCCACTTTCGCCCCGCGGTTCGAACTGGAACGGCGATGGCATATAGCCAGTTCCTTTCGATTTGATTTTTTCTGGTTGATCCCCTTCGAACTTGGCGAGCGACGGCTTTGGATCAAATGTATCGACGTGCGACGGACCGCCGTTCATGGACAAGTAAACGACGCGCTTGGCCCTCGGTCGAAAATGTGGGGCTGCCAAAATTCCGTTTTCGGCCATCGATTGCTTTTGCAGAATACCGGCAAGAGCCAGAGCGCCAAATCCACCACCTGCCCTCTGCAACCATTGGCGTCGTGACGTTGGGCCGGAATCGTATGGTAAAAAATTTGTCATGAGTTAGATCCAGCACCTAATCGAGAGTTGCAAATTCATTGGTCGCAAGCATGACCTGCGTCCATTGGTTCCACGCTGGAGCCTCGCCTTGCAGAAACTCCAACGACTCTCTAATTTCTGCATCGCTCGGTTGGCGTGCAAAGAGAAGTTGATAGGTCGCTCGAATGCGATCGATAGGATGAGTCGCATTGGCCTCAAGGCGCTGACTGAGAGCATCGGAACTTGAAAGCATGAATGGCGAGTTGAGGATAAATAGTTTCTGAAGTGGATTGACCGTTTTGGCGCGGCCATCGCTGTGAGCATTCGGATCCGGGAAATCAAAGACAGCCAGCATTCGGTTCAAATCCAATCGACTCACTTGGGTATAGACTGTTCTTCGTCTGGAGTCGGGCTGACTTGGATCGATCGACTTACCTCCAATCGTGCTATCGAGTCGATGAGTCACGGACAAGATGGCGTCTCGCCAAGATTCTACGGAGAGTCGCTTACGATTCATTCGCCACAGCGAAACATTCACGGGATCGACGTCGGCACATTCGGACCGAGTCGCCGAGGACTGCCGATAAGTCTCCGATTGGACGATGTCTCGCAATAAGCGCTTGAGCGACCAGCCATTCTCTACGAATCGGATCGACAAGTCGTCCAAGAGTTCAGGGTGAGATGGTTGTTCTCCGAGCTTACCGAAATTGCTCGTTGTCTTAACGAGCCCTTGACCAAACACAGCTTGCCATACACGGTTCACAAATACGCGAGCAATGAGCGGGTTTGACGGATTGGTTATGGCATGTGCCAGCTGCAAGCGGCCACTCCCCTGGTCAAACATTGGAATCGCATCCTGCGAAAGGACTTTTACAAATCGTCTGGGGACGATCGGGCCTTTGCGTTGCACATCCCCCTCGAATCATGACATGCAGATCCGTAGGGGTCGTTTCACGCAAAATATGCAAAGAGTCGTCCGGATTCTTTGCATGTCCATTCTTGCCCAGCTCTGTCTCGGACCGAAGCGGACGATTGAACATTTCGGTGCTAGCGAAAACGCCAGCCAATGCGTAATAGTCCTCGGTGCCAATGGGATCAAATTTATGGTCGTGGCATCGAGCGCAAGCAATCGTCAATCCCAAGATTCCGCGAGAGAGAACATCCACTCGGTCTTCCCATTCTTCCGCCATGACCTCCGGCGCATTGCGACGATAGTACTTTGGACCAAGTCCCATAAAACCGAGTGCCGGCAAATGCTCTTGGCTCTCTGGATGCATGAGATCGGCTGCAATTTGCAAACGAACAAACTCGTCGTACGGCATGTCGTCGTTGAATGCCTTGATCAACCAGTCACGATACAAGTACGCATTGGGGAAACACAATGATCGATCGCTACCGACGATATGTGCCTGGTCTTCGCCAAAACGGGCCAAGTCGAGCCAAGGTCGAGCCCATCGTTCTCCAAATTCAGGGGCACTGAGCAATTGGTCGACCAACGAATCGTATGCGTCGCTCGCAGGATCATTGACGAACGTTTCTACTTGCCCAGGCAATGGAGGTATGCCAAGCAGATCAAATGAAAGACGTCGTATCAAAACTTCCTTTGGTGCACTTGGGCTAGGCGACAAGCTATATCGCGTCAATCGATCGCCAACCCAATGGTCGATTCGGCCGTTGCCCCAACGGTTAATCGACATTGGGATTGCTTTGGCTTCAAGAGGTCGAAAGGCCCAAAACTTCTTGCCCGATTCAAAGTCGATCTCGGACTTGAACTCTTCTCGAGTACCTGTCTCCGCCTCTAATCGGGGATCTTTCGCACCGCGCTGAATCCACTGAGCGAACTCTGCAATGGTTGAGTCGGGAAGTTTCCCGTCAGGTGGCATTTCGTACGATTCATACTTAATCGCGGCCATGACAAGGCTCTTGGCGATATCACCCTCCACGATTGCAGGCCCCGACTCACCCCCTTTGCGAATCGCTTCTTTGGTATCAACACGCAAGCCCCCTTTCGATTTCCCTGATTCGATGGAATGGCATCCATAACATCGTTCGACGAGCACGGGGCGAATTTTGCGTTCAAAGAAGTCAACGTCCTCGTCAGCCAACGCACCGGCGTTCGCGCAAGCCAATGCAACCAAGACCGTGCAGCAAAAACGAGAAAGCATCTAAGAAAACCGGGAAGGAATTGATGGGCGGGAAGGCAGGAAGGAACCCCATTGTAACCCAACTTAACTCCCTAAGTCCAAGCCAGATACAAAGTGTCGCAGAAATTCTTCCTTTAGGAAAAAGGGGGCATGTCTCTTTTAGACACTCCTCGCTGATCGCCGGTATCGAACGCTTCAAAAACGTATTCGTACTCAGTGTAACGGTACTCCTACTTGTACTCGATAGGGTACCAATTTCGAGTAGGAGTACGAGTACGTCCGAAACATCTGGCGGCCAAACGCGGAGATCGAGATCGAATATAATCGCTCCAATGACAAACCCTGCCGATGAAACCGAACGATCAGAAGAGTCTGTGTCGTCTACAGTCGATCTTCCCACGCACGAACTGCGAGCCACCGGTGGCCAAAACGTCACGCGAATCAAAGTCGTTCTTCGTTGATTCGGATCCGCCGTCGACGATTTTGTTTGGTACGTTTTAGGCCGCCGTGTCGGGGATTACTTCCACACGCCGTTGAAAAGATATAGGAGGCGTCGTCCGCGAGCGTCAGATTGACTCTTTGCTACTGCTCGAAGCATCAAGCCATTCACTCTTTCTATTTCTGAGTGCAAAAATCCAGCATGCTTCGACAAAGCATCATCAAATCCCTTCCAGTCTTCATCATTCGCGTCATATCCCAGGTACTTTCTCAATGCTTCGTTCTCAAATGCTTTGATTGGATCGATTTCGAACTGCTTGAACGCAACGACCCTTGCCAACGCCAATTTCTGTTCAGCTCGCAGAACGTTGTCCATTTTCCCGAACACTTCCTTGTGGTTTCGAAGGTTCTGCAAATTCATTTCCCTTGGCCCCAGTTTTTCACGAAGCAACTTTGATTGTGCTTCCTCGTGCTCGTTATTTAGGTTATTAATTCGCGCTAATTGTCCTTCGTCCATCCGCAACGCGCGAATGAACTCGTGATCGTGAAGCACATAGGAAATCAAACCGCTGGAAAGAGATGTTACGTTGAATGGAACAGTACTTACATCGATGTCCGCCCGTACCAACTCCGAACGAAAGTACTTTTCGCCAAGATATTGCGCAAAGAGAACTTTCGAATAACTTGGAATCTCTTCCAGAATGGCACGAACAGCTTCGTCCCTCGCGGCATCTAATTTCTTGGAATGCAACAATTCTGCGTCTGTGACGAATTGACGCCATTCCACCACGGATTCGACGCCGACGAATCGAAGCACAAAAGGCTCGTTCAGCGTAGCCCGGAAATTGTTCCGAAAACGGGAATAAAAAGCCCATTTCTTCAATCGAGTGATTTGTTGCTCTGTCAACACTGTCGCAAGCATCCTTCTTTGCGAAATGTCAATCGAATGTTGACGGTCGCCAATTTCACGATCTGCAACAAACTCTAGTTTCGAAGATTCTCTTTCAAGACGTTTAAGATCGGCAGATTTGCATAAAGTCTCAATTCCAACCGCTTGCTCATCCGTGATTTCCAGCGCCAGTTGAAGCGGATGATTCGAATTCAATTCGATCGCGAGCGTTCCATAGTCGAAATTCTCGGAGACGCCTTTCATTGGAATACGCAGGTACGGTTCCTGGCAATTGGCCATCGCACAGATTCCAAAAACAAATACCCACGGACTAAGTATTAAAGAGGGCATTAGTTGATTGAGATTCATGTGACTCACGCACTCACGCACTCGGCCAAATTTCAATTAAGAAGGATTGCTCCCATTCAGGCTCGTATGTTTCAACTGGAAGGTATGGATTTCCGGAATATGAGCTAGGATCCAGTCGAATCTGGTGCAACGACGCCGGAAAAGTGAGATGGTCAGCAATCGACCCAATCTGAGGTAGGTTGAAGGGAAGTTGTGGATTGAAGTAATCCATATGTGCATTTTGCGTTTGACCATCCTTTTTCACCTCCACATCAATGGACCATCCGAGATACGGGGGCGAGTAATCGTTGTTTTCAAATGTCCCCGAACCGGGCATTTCCACGTGATTTAAGGTGAAATCAATACTTTTTTCGCTTGCGATACCATTTGGCGATCCGATCTCGACGGTCGACTTTACTGTCGACACACCGTTTGTATCGACCAAATCAAACGTTGATTGTTGAGTGGTAATATATGCATCGATCCACTGGATTGCGTGATCATTGGGAACTTCCTGCGACTTCTCGATCGCAATTCGTTTGCAAAAATTTGATTGCCGAAGAAAACATCCGTCCGTCACCCGCTCGTCCTCGAGGTCCAATCTAAATCCAGATACTTTCTTTGCAAGCTGCACTGCCCAAAGCGGGTCGAATTTTTTATCAACGGTTCTGTCAACTTGCTGTAGGGTGTAGGACGAAACATCCTGGCCATTGACTTGCTCCAACGAGGATTCAGCCGTCTGGCCTCGTCTGAAGTTGAACCCCTCGGGCCGATTTGCAGTCGCAGTTAAATCGTAATAGTACGGCTGATTGTACGATCCATTCC
>JBEBHM010000534.1:0-6121 GCA_040080875.1 Pirellula sp. | reverse complement strand
CACGGTGATGGAGCCAGTGATCTCGACGCCCGGCGTGAGCGGCAGGTTGACGTTCTCAACGCCAGCAGTGCCGACTTCAAGATTGGTGTCGGCGGTGAACTGACCGAGCACGACCCGCGGCAACTCGAACAGGTTGCTGGCGATGGTGCGTCCAGTATCTTGCCGTATTTCCGGAGCGAAACCGCCGAAGCCATCGCCCAACAAAATCGATAAATCGAAGCCGACTTGAGTCACCCCACTGATAAGTGCCTGTTCCACGTTGACGGTGACCAAGTCCAGAAAACCATCGCCGTTTACATCTCCAGCAATTACGCTTCGCGGGTGCGAGCCAACCTCGAAATTCACCGGCTCGTCGTACGTGCCGTCGGGTCGCTGCACCCGGACTCCGACTGCGTCAAACGTCCGACTTTGTGTGACCGCACCATTGAGCTCGTAGATAGTTCCGAAGGACGGACGCACGATATCCGGCCGACTATCGCCATTCACGTCGACAATCAACACATTGCCATTTCCGCGCGTGTCGAGCGCCCCGCCGCTGATCGTGTTGAATTTGTCGTCAAGCTTTTCATTCTCGGCCAGTTCGACCATGCGCAGCCGGCGCGTGGGGAATGCTCCGTCGGGAATGGATTCGAGTACGCGACTGGCGGTGAAGGTGAAGACCATGTTTCCACCGGGAGTTCCATCACCAGTGGGAAACAAGCCACCAAACTCGCCATCGAGCCGATTGCCAGCCGAATCCATTACGTTGTCCGCAAGTACCGTGACGCGATATCTGTCAAGCGGCAGTGGCAGATCGCGTTCGAGTCGAACGATCGGGAACGTCGCGTTCAAGTCCAGCAGGACGCGATCAAAAACAACAGGCACGTCATCCGAGGTACCAAATGAATTGTCTCCTCCATCTCCTACTAATAAGAAATTCGAAGCCAATAGTGAACTATTGCTAATCGGTTTGTCAAAAGCCATCGCGACCGCATTGATGTCAAACGTCTGGACCGAATCCGGCTCGGGAAAGGTTGCGAGGATATGCAAATTGCTCGGCACCGCTTCGAAGGATAGAAGATTTGAAAGACTGCTGCTATTTGCCGTGTCCGTAACTCGAACTTGAAGCTGAAACGGAGTGAGTGTGGAAACTTGGGGTGCGACAAACGGAAACTCGAACGGGAATGACAAATCGCGCGCAACCACTTGACCATTGAGCAGCAGTTCGGCGTGCTTGGTCTGCACATCCTCCACTACGTTGGCGGAAATCGGGATCGATGCACCCGAAGATACCTGCATTCCCGGTTGCCCGAGATCGCTGTCCGTAACTTGGGCAGCAATCGTGACCATCGGTGCGAGTCCCAAATTGTCAATCAGATGAAAATTGGCTACCAGCAATCCGCTTGCACCTCCAGCGACGAAGGCCAATCCGTTGGCAATCGCAACCTCTCCTGGGAACGCTGACAACGTGAATCGGTTGATAAAACGATCCGTGTCCGTAGGGTCCGAAAAATCGAGCACGTCGAGTGATGGCGACTGATTGAACTGCGCGCCGGCGGCGAGTAACCGTCCCGACCCGCTGTATGCCACATCTGAACTCGCAAACCCGAACGAAATATTGTCCGTGCCACTGATGACGGTGGGCAGATCGGGATTGGACACATCAATTGTGGCGAACCCCTGTCCGCCGTCGATGGTCCGACTGGGGACATACAGAATGCCGGCCCCAACGAACGCATGTCCTAGGGCCGCTGAAGGGAGAAGGAGTGAGCCGCGAGCGACGATTGCGTCGGTGCTCACGTCGAACAATCGCAACCTGCTGGTGAGGTCGGCCAGTTCGATGGTGTACAGCGTTGAGCCCTCGCGACCGATATCCGTCAGAGTCGTTCCGCCCACCACAAATGTTTCCAATACGGTCCGCGTCGGAAGGTCCAGCGAGATCAAATCATCGCCGCTTGTTAGGTAAGCCCGATCCGCGTAAGTTTCCGCGAGAGTGACCTCAGGCGATACGATCAGCGTAACGCGCCGAATTGGTCGAAACGGATTGCTCACATCGACTAGATGCACGCCGCTCGTTCCGGCTGGAACAATGGCCATTTGCAGTTGAGTGTTCACCGCCACGTCGCTTACTGCTCCTGCGAGGTTCGCACCTCCCACAGTGATCGGTTGGTTCGGATCACTTACATCAACGACGTAAAGTCCACCAGGTGTGTTTATGGGGCTCGAGGCAACGTAGGCGAATGATGAGTTCAAGTCTTGCGACGCTTCTACCACGATGCTTCGTGCAACCCCAGGCACTGAAGCTCCAGCGACCAGTCCACTACCGCGACTGACATCCAAAAAATCATCTACCCCGTCGCCGTCAGTGTCCGTATTGTTCGGACTGCTACCTATCGCGAACTCGACGTCGTTGGGCAATCCGTCGCCATCGGTGTCTGCATCCGCACTGGCGCCGAACACCAATGTGCGCGTGAGGTCTACGAATTGTCCTGAGGGTCCAGTGAGGCCAGAGCCATGGCTTACAAGCCCCGTGTCTGGGTCGAAGACGACCATGTGGTAGAACTCTTGATCAGGTAGAAAGAAATCGAAATTACCTCCATCGTCGCTGATTGTCCGCAACGGTGTATTGGTTGCTTCGATTGCCACGAAATCTCGACCAAGGTCGGGGTAAAGGACAGCCGGAACGCCGGTACCGACAGCCGTGACGCGAAGTGTTGGTTGCTCCGTGTCGTTCGTGGTTACTTCAATAAAGGCACGGTCGATTCCTAGTCGAAGGGGATCGAACTGAACTCCGAAAGTAAAGCTCTCTCCCAAGGCGAGTGCGATGGGGGACGTGGATAAATCGACCGGCACTCCAATTAGTGAAAATGCCGAATTGCCTTGCATGATTCGAATGTCGGACACGAGCAATGGTTCGACACCATGGTTCGTGATCTTAGCGAAATTCAAGTTCTCCGATTGGCCTTCCGCGACCGCAACACCTCCGAGATTGCCTGATCCGACAAGTTTCAGTTCGGCGGTCGGCACATGGGGAGTACCGGTGCCCTTTACGAGCAGATCGAGGACAGGAGTTAGCGAGGCGTTGCTAACGATGCGCAGCGTAACTTCCGCAGCGCCAACGATCGAGGGATCGAATGTCACACGCACTGTGGTCGACTGTCCGGAGATTAGAACGGTTCCTGCAAGTTCCGTAGTCGCCAAGGTAAAGCCGCTTGAACGACCAATGAGTTCGACACTTGTTATTACGAGATCCGCAGTTCCGGCATTCAGTAATTGGTAATCTGCGCTCACCGAGAGTCCGCCCAATCCATCAGCGGGAATAGATCCAATCGTGTCCATATCATTTAGGCGCCCAAAGAACGCAATGTCGGGCCGAATCAGGGCAATTTCAGGCAATTTCACTTCATTACTTGGCATTTCACGAGTTAAATCGACTCCATTAATATAGGTCGGCAATCCCACTGTGTCGGCATACTGTTGCAGTGCGGGACGCAGTAATTCTGGGGCTTGATGGATACCCATGGCCATCTGCAGCAGAGCAATGTTTTGAGGCAGGAAGGTCAGGTCGCCATCGCTATTCGAACCACTTCTCATGATGTCAAAAGGTGTGCAGTTGCCTGACTTGTTACAGTTTGCGCGACCTCCTTTTTGTGTTGGATTCGAGTACGCGTCTTTGAGTCCGAAAGTGTGGCCAATCTCGTGACTAACCGTGTTCGCAACGAAGTCGGCAAAGCTCGTATTACCTTCCCAGGGAATATTGATCGCGACTGCGAAGCCACCAGTGTTCTTGACTTTCGAGTTGAGGTTTTGCGAGGTTGCCCAAATCTTAGCGCCAAGAGGCAGATTTTTGTTTGCAAAAACGAACTCTATCATCAAATCGTCGCCGTTTTGATCTTCGAGTCCAGAATAGACCGTATCCGCGTCGAATTCTGCGCTACCAAATACGGGTGCTCCCTTGCTAAACCGATCCTCCCACACCATGGTCACATCGCCTCCCGATTCGACAAACTGGTATGCGCTGTAACCGCCATTGATTGGCTCGTAGTCCCTTCGAATTGCGTCTCCCAATAATACTGCCTCGGAAGCGATCTTAATTCTCAACGCCGTCAATTGATCATCCGTGAATTTGTTTTTTCCATCGGGGCCCGTTTCCTTTCGATCTACTGGCATAAAACCGTTGAACAAAGATTCAAAGGCGTCTGACGCGATTTCTTGCGGACCGCTGGCGGTGTATTTGTAGATAACATCAAAGTCACCTTCCAACGCTAGAATCACGCGTTGAAGTTCCTCGGAATAGCTCATTGAACCTTTACCACCAAAGAGGTTTAGATTCACGGTTGTCGGCGCAATGTCCGTTCCGATCGCCTCCAGTTTTCCGACCGACACTTCTTCGAACCTAAGATCGATTTGGGCTGTTTTCGTTCCGGCTGAGTCTGGGTCGAATTGCCAAAACGCAACTCCTTCACCTCTAACTGGTCGGTTCACCAGAAAATCGTCGTTTCCAGATAGGAATGTAGTGTCCATTGAAGTCGGCAAATGAACCTCGAAATATTTGTCGCGGATGAAAGCACCCGAACCGTCAGCTAACGTCTTGTGGAAGGCAGCGGTCGAACCAGTTCGATCTTGAGCCTTGGTCGCATCGACGACATCGACCCAGCGATAGAGCAGAAACGTTCGAATAGTTCGCGTCGATGATCCGTCGCCATTGCCTCTAATTTCGGTGATTTTAATCTTGGAACCATAGAGATGGTCTTGAAGCTGATCCTTGAACCCGTCCTTGAACAGCTTGTCATATTTTATCGCTTTGCCTTCAAACGATTTTTTCTCTGAGCCTGTAAAACCAAACGACTGAGATCCAAGTCCTTGCGAACCGGTGCGTTCCATGAACTCTCCCAAAGGGCCATCCACCTCGATCTGTACATATAGACTTGACTGTGGATTGGAGCTGCAGCTGCCCGGCGGGCCGTTATCACCAGGGCCGGTCCACTGGAGCTTGTCGTGCTTAAGCATTCCGTCCTCACCAAAAATCATTGGTAGGACGATCGGATCTTCTTCGTGCGTCTGTCCCGGCCCCGTGGGAGGTGGCGGTGGAGGTGAGCAGGGAGGACCCCCTGGACCAGGCCCGGGACCAGGCCCTGAACTGGGACCGCCCCCGCCTGCCGGTGAGCCGGGCGGGATGAAACCCGTCCACCCAGGATGCGTGATGCCCTCGCCTGGATTGGTGAGGATAGACTTGCCATCTTGCGAGACGGTTCCCGTCCCCTCGATTACTAGTCGGCCGGTCGTGTGATCGAACGACAAGAAATTGAGCTGCGTACCAGGAGCGGCGTTAAAAAGGTTCGGCGCACTGAATGGGATCGGCGTGCTGAACACCGACACTCCAGGGGCTTGAATGGTAATGTCGAACGTGTGCTGAAGCAGTCCTTGGGGGAGCATCTCGCGCACGAGTTCCGCCGGGACGGTGCTGATGCCGATTTGAGGTTGCGATACTACTTGACCATCCTCGCCAATAGCCACACCTGGAGGAATTGTCAGGGTCAGCAATTGCCGCTCTTGTTCGGTCAAATGCGGTGCGGCACCGGTCAGGACGCCGATGGTCGTCGTTTGTACATCGCTAGTGGTTTGTAGTATGGATGAAACCAGCCGGGGCAAATAAACACCGACCATCGTGGCGGTGGCTTGGCGCATCGGATCGCGTTGCATCGAGCGCATGACGTTGTTGGCTACCCCCGGCTCGATTTGCAAATCCATTACCATCTCGGGAAAGAAAATTCCGGAGGGAGGATTGAACGCCGTGCGTCCATCGACTGCCAACTTAACATTTCCGGACGGCACGGCATCAAAGCTAAAACGGCCTTGTGCATCGGTGAAGACATATTGATCCTCCAAACCAAGTATGAAGACCTTGGCGTTGGCGATTGGGAGCAAATAGATATCGTCGCCTGTCATCAGCACACCATCGGGACCAGGACGCAAGTCGTCGAATGAACCGGGTTTCAGATCGGGGCCAGGATCAGCCACGATGCCCGAGAGCGTTGTTCCAGGCAGACTAGTCAAGGACACGGTGCGGAAATTGAATTCGTAGGATCCGCCAGGCTGGCCGTCGAACTCACCATCGAGTTGATTACCGGCTGCGTCGCGT
>JBEBHM010001300.1:0-1574 GCA_040080875.1 Pirellula sp. | reverse complement strand
CTCCTATTCGATCTCCTTGTGACACTAAGCGACCGGGAACAACTGTTGGATCGATAGTCTTGAGATGGCTATAGCGGTAGAACCATCCACGGGCATCGCGCAAGTACACAACATCGTAACGAGGCTCAACTGGAGAGTCCTTTTTAAACTCCTCGAGCACAATTGTGCCGACGGAAACAACCAACCCTTCGGTGGCAGCAATCACCTGCGACTGTCCCTCGCTCCCGCCGATATCCAGCCCACTATGATAGTAGATCTTTTTGCGGCTCGACGGTTCTCCACCATCGACATAAGTCGGCTCATTGGCCATTTGCGTCATCGAAGCAAACCAACGTTGTTGGATTGGATACGTAAAAGATCCCGGCGGCATCCATGACGAATCCCCGAGCCAGATCCGAAGTCGAGCTCGCTTTATTAATCCCCACGACTCCGGTGTACCGTTCGAGTTGTATCCGCTGGTAATGGGGCAATCGATCTGATGTTGACTTCCCTGATTTCCAACTCGAATAGGGAGTTCGTAGTTTCCCGAAGTTAAGGTTGTGGTTTTTCCGTTGAGCTCAACAACTACCTTGGCCGATCGCACCGCATCGCGGATCGAATCGCGACGCTCTTCAACGCTGATTAGTTTTAGTTTCGCAGGTTCTGCCTCGAGAAACCTTACCATCGTCTCTTCGCCGAGGTCCAAATCGACCACTTGAAACAACGGAGCCTCCAACGGAGTCTCTTTTGTGAGCGTCTCTGCGGCCTCATTTCGAAAGTCTTCATGTGTCAAAAAAAGAATCGAAAGTGCTAGCACGCAACGAAACATGGCTGATTCCTGATGTGGTACAGATGGGATGAGCGGTGAGGCATATGTAACCATGATGGTACCCGATCGGAGGAGAGCTCGTCTGTGCCGTGACAACACATCGATGAACGAAGCTTCCCTGTTCAGCAATGGTTGATGCTTCGCCCAAGAAAAGTTCCCCCAAATGCGGAATTTCATTGCGGGTGGACCTGAGGTGTCAAATCGCCATGCGATAGTACTTGCACTGAGGTTTACACCACCTCCAACAAATGAACGTATTCCCGGGCTCGAAGAACATTTTCTCGAAATGAGACCTTCTTACCATCACGTAACCCGTTATGGAAGAATTTTGAACGAGATTGAAGCAAAGCCTACTGTGATACCAATTTTTTTCAGATTTCCCCCAACCTTTCGCCAATCAACTACCAAGAACTTCAATGTATTTACGAACTTTTGGTGAATTGGCTCAGTTTTGCGAATCATTGGAACGGTGTTCGCACTCACTCGTATTTCGAACAACATGTGACAAATTTTCTTTGCCCGCACAAAGCTATCAAACATCAAGGAAGAACCAAATTATGCTAGTATTAAGTCGAAAAGAAGGCGAACGGATTTCAATTGGCAACAACATCACTTTGATCGTTTCCAAAGTGAATGGAAACCGGGTCACAATTGGTATCGAGGCACCGCGGGATATTAAAGTGGTTCGAGGCGAACTGCAACAACAAGCAGTGACGGAGATTGAGATCGAAGCAGTGCCAAGTCATTCAGAGTCACGGTCCAGAGC
>JBEBHM010001299.1:0-1575 GCA_040080875.1 Pirellula sp. | reverse complement strand
GTCGAGCGAACTGGAACAATGGTGTTACTGGATTAAGCACTCGCATGAGCACACGGCAGAGGAATTGCAAGAATTGCTACCTGGGCTAGCGTTTTTGCGCGCGACAGCAGAACTGAAGGATATCCAAATGAAAACGGAGGAACGCGAGATGTATGATTTACGACAAAAGGCCACCATGGATTACGAATCGAACCTCATCGACGCCCGACAAGAAGGACGACAAGAAGGCGAAATCAAGCTCATCCGCGCGCTGCAGTCGATCCTGGGGATTCCACACTCAACGGATGATGAGTTGTCGCACAATAGGCTTGAGGAGTTACAGTCAAAAACGGAATCGCTCCAAAAACAAATCCTGAACCGTCAAGCGTAAACGTATACTTGAAAAGGAAAAGGTGCCCGGTTCCGTTTCAATAAAAAGCAACAGACAATCAAGGATTTAGCTCCTTTTTATAGTTTGAGTACATCGCTACTGCTGCCCTCTTAGGCGGCGAACTTTACGCTTGCACAGAATCGATATCACGATTGAAGTTGGAAGTGCGAAGTTCGAAGTTCGAAGTTTGAAACAGCGTCTCGAAGCGGTTTAATCACAAAGTCAATTTAGGAAATTTGCCAGAGTGGCAAAGAGAGCCGACCGGACATTCGCAAAACAAGAGGCGAGGTAAAGGCGGGTTACAATGATTATGAAAGAGAGGCGGGGATTCCAATCATAGCGAGGTCGGGAACAGATTCATTGCTGATAAAGTGATCTGTCGTACCTCAGGGACTGGGTTGTGCGTGGGTTGGTGTCCGGTACGTACCGGACGCCGTTATCGCCGAAACGCGGGCGGAGGAGTACTTGGCAATGCCGCGATTTCTGGCACCACGTTGACTTCGACTGGCGATATCAACTGCAACCCGTTTCGTCTTAAATCGGCCGAGCTTAATAGTTCAATCGACAGCCGACTGACCTCGCATTCCCCAATCTTAAAGCGATGGATGCTCATTCGCCGACTCTTGCTATACTGCCTTTGCACCTCGAAGCCCTCGATTCCGACAATTTGCGGCACAACATCGAATACTTCGTCAGCGTTTTCATGCATCAACACGAACACCAACGATTCCGATTCCATGCACACCTGATATCGGATTCTTTTGGCCGCAATCGTACCGAATTGAGGAATGAAACGATGCTCACGGTGCAAGACCTGAGCTAAGCCTATCTCGGTGATCTTCGTTGGAACAGAATCGGTACACCAGAATCGTAGCAACGCCTTGCTGCTGCCGCGAGGCCAGTTCTGTGTATCAAACGCAAGCATGGGCAATGTCGTCTGCGATTGCCAGCAACCGTTCGCAATTGCATAAATGCAATCAGCCTTGTTGCCGTCGGTTTCTTGCTTGAGCGGTTCAATTTCGCCCCAGACATATGCAGGGCGCTGAGGCACTTCGCCGTCCGACCTCTGCAACGAGATGTTCCAGGCTAATCCGTTTGGTTGTGGAATTGGCTTGTGGATGCCAAGTCGAAACGGGCTCGGCTCTTTGTTCGCATTCAAGATGCCGACGCTCTGCACTTCAGTCGCCAAACTCTCAATGGACGAG
>JBEBHM010000038.1:0-22098 GCA_040080875.1 Pirellula sp. | reverse complement strand
ACACACCCTTCGATCAACTATAGAAATGGATCACACTGAAAATGTTGGGCCGACACAACGCAATCCTCTCAAAACGGTACCGGACACCTTTTACATCATGCCCCCGCCACCAGCAGCACCACCTGCTGGATTCGGGGCTTGCGCGGGAAATCCTCCGGTTCCATGATTTTTTGAGTTTGGAACCGGTCGTTGAGGCTTCATGTTCTTCTTTGGCTGAGTCGCAACGTTACGCAGCAATTCTTCCACGGCATCCTGGACGACTTCCGGTGCGCTAACCACGAGCATGGAACCAAAGATGGTCTTTGAACATGTGCCCCCAGCAACTTGCCAGAGGTCGGGAGCTACAATTGTTTCGATAAGTTGATTTAGCTCATGGCAGGTGCTGTTATCCGGAAGAACAAAGCTCAAGTCGTAGTATCGCACTATGTTCGCACTCGTCTGGCGCGAGGTAATAATCATGATCTCGTTGCGAATGATGTAGGTTAATTGAAGTGGCTCCAAAATCAGGTTAAGGGACGACTTGGCCATTGTGGTATTCGAGCCAAAATCTAGGGTAACCGGCTCATCGGGGGAGATCGATTCGTCCTGTAGCGCTTTGTCGTCGATCAAAATGGGAATCTTCAACTCCTCCGAAAAGTACCGTAACGCGGATGACAACGGTTGAGCATTGAATTTGACTTCGATCCGTTTGTTCAGCCGATCTCGAATCGCATCTTCCATCTTTCCGGAGAGCTCCGAATCTTGCTCTCGCGTTAACCACTTTGGTTTGTTGTTGGCGGGTGTTTCCCACACGACAATACCCGGTTGCGAAGGCGGCGCTTCGGCAGACTTTGCAGGCGCGACTGCGGGGACAAGCTGCTGCGTTTGAACGTTCGAGGTAAGTTCGTTGATTTCATTGGTCGAATCGATCGCCTGTAGCATTGCGCCACCGATCCATAAGACAAACAAAGTAAGAGGCAGAACAAACAACCAAGCCGAGCGTGTGTTAGTCGAGCATGACATGCTAGAACTCCATTGAAAAGTGGACGAGAAGCGGGGCGACACTTATCGAGTCATGTATCATGCAAATGAGCCGTCGATAAGATGAAAGATTGTTTTACCAAGAGCCCCTTCGAAACGCAAAAATTTGTTTAGCCCGAAACAGTAATTCGAGCGTCAGACTGAGACATACTCAATTAGCCCCCGTGAGGTTGGTGCTAATAGTGGGGTCCAATAATTGTGGACCGTTCAGTCAATTTGCGATACGGCGGCTTCGGCGAGTTGGTTTAGCCTAGTCGTGATGTCGGATTCGGGAAACAGGCCGATCGAATACTCTCTCGATTGGAGGATCGCTCGTTGCTGATCGGCCTTGACAATCGATGCTTTTCGGATTCTCGCATCGCGGTACCGCTCCAAAATTGCCGACTCGATTTGATGCCTTGCCTGCAACATCTGTTGATGCCATTGTTTCTTTTGACCACGATGCGGCATGCTCGATCGCAATCGAACATGCTGCGTCAACAATTGGCGATGGCTCGCATTGTTCGGATCGAGGTATCGCTCCGGCGCCGATCGCATGAGCTGAAGCTCGCGGTCACACTGTTCCCTGGCATGTTCTACTCCCGCAACATGTGACGTAGCGATCGGCAAATGGAGCGACGCGGAACCAACCACAAACGCCGGCGGATCGATTCGCAACCATCGCCGAATAATCTCGTCGGTCAATTGATCGTAAATCCCACCTCCAATTCCATGCACAAACAGATCCGCCAAGAAACATCGCAAATAGAGTGTGGTCATCAGCGCGCGCGGCCGGATGCAAATACCTTGACTTGCCAGCTCGCTCCACCTAACGTCCCAACTCCCCAAATCGACAGGCATCTCACATTCGATGGAACGAGAAAGCGGTTCAGGAGAATCGCAAAGGAGCACAGAATCGCTCCCGTTAGGTGCCAGCCATAATCGTTTTCGGTCGGCACTGAATCCCAACTTGGAACGGTAGATCCAAAATGGAAGCTCTACACAGTCTCGATGACGCAATAGTTCCAACACCGGCTGGGTAGGATTGCGAATCGCCCTTTGCCGTCGATAGTCGCTTCGGCATTTATTGTGTATCTGCCATAGCTCAGCCGCATTCAGGACGCAGTGCCGAAAAAAATTTCCGAACACGTGTCCATTGCAAAGTCGCCCGATGGGCACCTCCAAATTTTTGACGCCATGGTCCAGCTCGATGAGATGCCGGAATCGCGAGAAGGCATGTCCGAAATTGGCGCAGTTCGCAATGCACA
The DNA here is from genome assembly GCA_040080875.1 of Pirellula sp. Taxonomy (GTDB): domain Bacteria; phylum Planctomycetota; class Planctomycetia; order Pirellulales; family Pirellulaceae; genus JBKCUI01. The sequence goes on along the minus strand of JBEBHM010000038.1, from coordinate 19,831 downwards.
ATTGCATGAGCGACGCACGGCTCTGTAGGATCGGGTTCCTCACGCTGCATGACGAAAGGAGCATGGAGATTCGATCGATGGCGGATTCCCAGTCCGCAGGCTGGGTATCGCGAGTCGAGGTCGCGTCCCAAGGCAATCGGGGGCCATCCGCTGGCGATATGGGGAGTCGGACGAACTCTTGAAAGAACTCGGCGGTAGTCGTGCCCCGGTCGTGACTGACGATTCGGTGAGGGACGCGCAGCGCATGCGAGCGGGCTTCGTCATGATCGATCAAAACATGCAGACTGATCGCATCGCGGTTTTCAGCCGCTAGCTTGGAGATCAAAAAGTTCTTGAACCAAACGCCCGGATGAAACAGTTCTGGCTGGTGCCCGCTGACGATAAGTTGCAGATTTTGGTGCAACGCCGCTTGGCTAGGTATTCGATCGGTATAGGCTGCCGTAAATGTTTGTGCGGATTGAATCGCGTCGATGCGAGCGTTTTGACGAAGCTCGGCAATCCATGCGGGCAATGCACGCTCGGACAGGATCGCTTGGTTTTGGCTAAGAAGCTGGGGAACAGTTCCAGCCGCTGGCCAGCAGAGAAAATGGTTGTCTTCTCGCGAAACCTTGAAAGAACGACGATCTACGCTTTCCAATCGTGTAATGCTAGTGGCATTCTCCACAGCAGTTGCTCGCGGCATTTGGCAATTCGTAGCCACGTCGAAGCATCGTTTGGATGCTCTCGTCGATGACCTTGTTGTAGTATGCCAATCGAACGCTACCATCATCCAAAGTTCCGCCAAAGGACCGATTCGCGTCGAGGTAGATGAGGGGGACGGGCACTTCGATGACTCGGAAACCTAGCATCGCAGCTTGGACCCACAGCTCCAACGGCATCGCATAGCCCTCGACCGAAATTTCCAATTTTTCGAGAGCCTTGGTACGGTAAGCTTTGAAACCGCAGAAAGTGTCGGTCAGGTTCCAGCGAAAGAGATCGTTGATCGATTTGGTCACTTGTTTGTTGATGAACAATCTCTGGGCGGGGGGAACACTATCCCCATCGTATTTCTTGAGATAACGAGAACCGGATACGATATCGGCATGCTGGCAAGCCGCCACAAAGCGGGGGATACGTTTAGGTTGATGCTGTCCGTCGCAATCGAGCGTGACAACAATCTCGTACCCCTCATCGATGGCATATTGGAAGGCTGTTTTGAGTGCGGCTCCGTAGCCGCGATTTTTGCCATGATGAATGACTGCAATATCGGTGCGACGGTCAAGTATTTCGCTGGTTCCGTCGTTGGAGCCATCGTCAACGGCAAGCACATCTGGTGAATACTTGAGCACTTGGTCGAGGACCTGATTCACGTAGGCCTCTTCGTTGTAGACAGGCAAAGCTGCAAGCCATCGTTTGGTCATCGTCGGTTACCCTGCCGTAGCGGTCGAAATCGCAACAACCGAAACCAAGGCGGAATAGAACCAACCTAGGTTTCGAACACAGGCATTGTAGACCGGCAGCAAGCAAGGTCAACGATTTGAGATGCACACCAACGAAATCACTGCTTTGCCGAGTGGAAAACGCAGAATTCGCGGTTTAATTTGCTTAGACGCTTGATTATTTGCCTTCCATCGCCTTTGCCAGGTCGGAATCAATGCTCTCGACTATCGCGATTGGATCGGATGAAACGACCGACTTGGCGTAACCGAGGTCGCGGATGACTTCCAAGATCTCGCTGCAGGTTGGGAACATGCGGCCATTCTTGCGCTTGTAGGTTTCCATGGCTTGCATGAATTCGACTTCTTCCCCCGTGTAATCACGTTCGCAGGTCGTGGGGTCGATTTGACGTCGGCGCTGGGTTTTGGTTCGCTTCTTTTCTTCGGCAACAATGGCGCGAACTTGGGCTTCGGTCGCTTCGGCGGTGCGTCGACTGCCGCGACGACGATCCACCGGAACGATTTGATCTCCCGCCACCGCAGACTTCTCTGATTTCGCCATTTTATTTTCCCAATGTTTGCTAAAGCGATTTATCCGAACGATCCAACAGGCTTAACTGCTGAGCAAACTTTACGCTAGCATTCGAATCGGAACAGCAATTCTCGCCTGTGCGAGAGTTTTTCCACGGAAACGCGACGTCCTGTAGCGGTTGCGGGGGTATTTGCGGGAGGTGAGTAGTTTCGGCAAACGACGACACTTGAGTCGACTTTTCGGGATGCGCCGAAAGCTCTGAGGATTCCATGAATAACGGTTCGATGAAGCTTTCCGAGCACGATGGTTACGACGCCCACGAGAGTCTCATTTTTTTACGACCTGTAAAAGGAAGCTGCATTCATGCAATTGATAGTCAACTCGACCAAGGTTCAAAAGCGAACCAAGATTGCAAAGCTCTTGGCGATGAGTTTTTGTGTTGCCGGTGGATTTGCCAGTCAGGCATCCCTCGCCGTGGCTCAGCATTGCGACCAATGTGATTCGCTGTCGACATCCAGTCGGGAGCCAGCCTGTGGTTGCGAGCCACAACTGCGTCCGAAGCAGCAATGCGCGGCGGTACCGTGCGAGCCCAAACTTTCGTTTGCCCAAAAGTTCCTGAAGAAACTGGACGAGCTCGGCGACACAATCGAGGGGAAAATCTCGAGACCCCATTGTGCCGTGGACTATTCTTCCGCGAGCAAAGCAAATTGCGACACGAGGCAAGTGAGGGAATCCAGTTGCGGATGTGAATTGTGCGCTAGCGATTCTGTATGCGACTCGTCCCTTGTTTCCGCGACCCAACCCAGAGGTGCCTACGCGTTTCCGGATAACCCGAGCAAGCATGCAATCGGAACGATCAGCGATCAGTTTTTGCCACCCATTACCAAGCCAACTCCAGGTGCGCGGATGGAATCACGGATTGGGCAACCCGCGTTGCCACCGGTCGCACGCGCACCTCAATCGAACCAATCGAACCAAGTGATTCAAAAACCAAGACCATCAACCCAGCCCGTACATGCGCCAGCAGCGCCTGCCGAACCGAGCGTTTCTACCGACAGTTCATCTCGGCCTTCGCAACGTCCGGTTATTGCCAATGAATTGGAGGGAACGCTGGAACAAACACTACCACCGATGCGATCTGGGGATACCGATCTCGCACCCCGCTCGTTGCCCCATGCAATGCCTCCCCTGAATTCCAATCAGCCGCTCCCGGATGTGCTGGTCGATCCGTTCAAGGATGATCCGAGTGCGATGGATCGTCGATTGAACCGTTCGGACGTCCAACTCACGAGTGGCCGACGTTCGCAGAAGAGCGGATTCAAGCTGAGAGCCCCCGTATCCAACGGCGATGCATCGCCATCGGAATCCGAGATTCCGGCTCCATTAACTCCGGCCCAACGAGACGTACGGAGTTTGGAATTCGAATCCAGCGAACCCGTCGAACGCAGCCCTGTCGATACGTCTCGCGTTGTCCCCTCGGCCTTCGTCCGTCCGGTTACAGTTACTTCGACAGTGCGAAAGCCGAGACCCTCGTCCGAGGAAGAACAAATTCCGATCGTAAGCAGGATGAACGTGCCTGTTCGTAGATGACAGACGTTGGTCGCAACGCACCAGTGAGTTACGGAAGTAGAGCAGTTTTCTCAATATTGAGACAATGGCTCTCGAACGATTGGGATGCTCTCGAAACGATTGGCACAATCGTTTTACTCTTGGATTTTTGCGACGGAGCCGGCTAGTTCGCTGAGTTCCTTCCAAAAGGTCACGTATTTGTTTCGGTCTTTGATGTACTCATCATCGAACACCGCTTTGCGCAGCTCGTCACGTTGTGCAACAAATTTCCTGAAGTCTCTGGGATCCTCGGGCGAGAAAATTGGGCAGGGGCGATCATAGACGATGGCCGCTCCGTTATTTCCCTCGGTATGGAATCGAGATAGTCCGATAACTCGGTCGGAGACATAGATGGCTTCGTTGAGTTCGTGCGTGACCATCAGGATCGTGTATTCTGGTCGTCGTCCTTCCTTTTTGGCTATGAGATTCTCTTGATAGAATCGGAGGAGCATCATTTGGAGTTCCTCTCGCATGGCTTCGTCGAGTGCGCCAAATGGTTCGTCCAAGAGAACGATTTTGGGTCGCATGATAAATGCCTGAGCCACGGCAACTCGCTGTCTCATTCCTCCCGACATTTCGTTGGGATATTTTCCGCAAGCATGTTCAAGTCCGACGCGTTCAAGAAACTGCTTGGATTTAACCATGTGTTTCTTGCGCAAAGCGATGTACTTTCGCAAAGCAAAGAATCGCATCCAAAAGGTCGTCTCGTCCAGTTTGAGTCCGAAGCTGACGTTTTGTTCGGCGGTTAGAAAATCGTAGAGCGAGTAATGTTGATAGACGATCCCAACGTTTCGGTTAGGACCACGAACTGGAATTCCGTCGGTCAGCACTTCTCCGGTGGTCGGAGGATCAGTGCCTAGTATCGCTTTGAGAAGCGTACTTTTGCCGCAGCCGCTTGGGCCAACGAGTGCCACGATCTGCCCGGGCAAAACTTGTAGGTTGATATTGTCCAGAATTCGATGGGAACCGAACGAGTGACTAAGCGATTTGACTTCGAGTGCGTATTGGCTCACGCTATTATCCGATCAAGTTCAGTGAGGTATGGTTCCATGGGTCGCTCTTGGGGTAGTGGAGGTTGTTCAACCTACAAGATTGCAGGGATCTTTGACAAGATCCACTACATTCAATCCCAAACTAAGGATGGAAGAAGCATTAGGCTAGTCAACAAACCATGGGCAGAGTTTTCGCTGAAGTGTTGCGAGGCCCCATTCCGCAAGGAGCCCGATGGTTGCCAGGATTGCCAAATAGACATAGACCACATTCATGTTCAAAACTCGGGACTGCATTCGAATCCGATACCCGAGTCCAGCATCGCCCACGACCATTTCGGCGGCGAGCAGGAAGACCATGGCGGGGCCAATTTGAAGTCGAATACTATCGATTACCTTGGGTAAGATTTGCTTCCAGATGACTTCGTAGATGATTTCAATTTCGGATGCCCCGAGCGTATAAGCCTTGTCGATCGATTCGTCGGCCACGTCTTGCTTTACCGCTTGGTAGATCGATTGAGTCATGGAAAAGAAGATGCCTAGAGCGACCATGGACGCGAACATCTTTTGGTCGGTTCCGACCACCGCAAAATAGATAGGCATCATGGCGGTGGGTGGGACTTTGGAAAGGAACATGACAATGGGCTCGAGCGGGGCTTCGATCCACCGATAAGCTCCCATCAAGACCCCGACAAAGATCGACAAACAAACTCCGACGGACATTCCCAAAAAAAGTCGCCAAAGCGTGGCTCGTATGTCGACCCAGAAGATAGCGGGCTTGGGATTTTCTGCATCCCCTTGTGGACGAAAGATTTTCACCAATCCTTCGCCAAGTTTAGAAAAGGAGGGAATCGTGGTTTGCAATTCGTTGGTCCGAGTTTGCCGGACCGAAACGATCTCGTAGCAAGTCAATAAAACAACGATTCCTCCGATGGATAACAGCCAGAACATCCATGACGGGATTTGGCGACGGATCATGGCGCTTCGCTCTCGGGGAGGACTGGGTCGGCGTTTTTGCGTTCAAGCGTTCTCCTCTTCTTAGCAATAAAGACGAGATGGTGCCGCAAGTGTTCGATATACTTGTCAACCATTACTGCCAGACTTACTTTTCCACTTTCCGTGTGGATACCGGTTCGCTCAAACGCCGCATCGGGCAGGGCTCGTAGAATCACAGCGGTCATCGTGCGGTTTTTTTGGAACATTTCGCAAGCCGCAAATGCGTTCAACTGGTCGGAACCGGGCAGTTGGCTAAAGGCAGTTTCGTCGTAGCCGCACAGCAGTGGGTTTTCCATGCATGCGATTCGCTTCATGCGATCGGAGCCGATCAGGTCGCTATCCATCATATGAATTGCGATTTGATGCAGGGACCATGAACCATCGACCGGCTTTGCGTGTAGATGTGCATGGCTAAGTCCCCAATACGCCTTGACGAGTTCTGCACCACCTGTAGTGTAGGCCTCGATTTTGCTTCGATCCATATCCTGTTCCTAGAGTACTAAAATGACAACTGCCCGATGGAGTATATTGTGAGAGCGACGGCTCGCGTGAACATCATCATAACATAACTCGAACCATCGACGAACCATCGACTCATCCTTAGCTCGTGTTCACCCTCACAGCATGGCACACAACAATACTTCGACGAACGTCCCCTGCCAACATTCAATCCCGCTACGATCGCAGGCAATTCTATGTTTGTCGGCGACCGGTTGGCTGGTGTTTGGCCCGTTGTCAACAACTCCGGCGCAGCAACAGGCTTTGCAGCAGCTCTCTACGCCGTCCGGCCAGTCCGATCGGACCGCTAAACCTCAGTTGGTGGTTGCGTCGACGGACATCCAACGTGCCGCCAGCCCTGTCGTCGATGTCCACACGCATTTCTATGTCAAAGGCAAGCATGATGCCGACTTGCTCGATCGTTACGTTGAGATGATGGATCGAAACAACGTGGCCGTTTCCGTTTCACTCGATGGCACGCTCTTTTCGAGACTAGACGAACACGGCGAATTCCTTTGGAGAAAGTATCTCGACCGATTCGTGGTATTTGGCAACATCGACTTCCAGGGGAATGGAGTTGCCGATCGTCCTGAATCATGGGCTTGCAACCAGCCGGAGTTCGTTCGACGAATTGTAGAAAAACTGAAGGAAGCCAAAGGGCAGGAGCGAATTGCTGGTCTAAAGTTTTTCAAGGACTTTGGATTGCAGTATCGCAACTCGGACGGAACTCTCATCGCAATTGATGATGCTCGATGGGATCCGATCTGGAGCATTTGTGGTGAGCTGGGTATTCCCGTCATCATGCATACGGCGGATCCGTCTGCATTTTTCGAGCCCATCACTCCGGCCAATGAGCGATATGGCGAATTGAATGTGCACCCTGAATGGTCTTTCGCAGATGCTCGTTTCCCAGACCGATCCACTCTCCACCAAGCCCGCAATCGAGTGATTGCTCGGCATCGCCAAACGACGTTCATTGCGGCTCATTTTGCGAACGACGCAGAAGACCTGAGCGAGTTGTCTGGTTGGCTTGAAGAATATCCCAACATGATGATTGAGTTCGCATCGAGAATCAACGAATTGGGTAGGCAGCCTTATACCGCCAGAAGGTTCTTCGAGCGATTTCAGGACCGAATTCTATTCGGCACCGACGGTCCCTGGCCAGAGACTCGCGTGCGACTCTACTGGAGGTTTCTCGAGACCTTTGATGAATATTTCCCTTATTCGGAAAAGGTCCCACCCCCGCAAGGCAATTGGCGAATCTACGGGATCGGTCTGCAAGCGTCCGTGCTCGAAAAAATCTACTTCAAGAATGCCGCCAGAATCATTCCAGGAGTTGAAACCCGACTGGCTAAATATTGGAAAGCATCGAGTCAACCTTAGCGATTGTCTGCTTATACTGTAGGCTGCCGTTTCATCACACATTGCTAGAAAATGATCACGGAATGATTTCCGCCACAAGCCTTACGAAACAGTTCAATGTGCGTGGGACTCCGTTGATTGCAGTCAATAATCTTTCGTTTCACGTCGCGGGTGGTGAAGTATACGGATTGCTTGGGCCGAATGGAGCTGGCAAGACGACGACCATCCGTATGGTGATGGGTTTGTTGGAGCCCGATAGTGGGCACGTTGAGATCTGCGGAGAACGATCGGATGGGCATTCCAATGAGATGCGAAAGCACCTCGGCTTAATATCTACCAATGATGGGGTCTATCCGTGGCTAACCGTTCGGGAAATGCTCATGTACTTCGCGGACTTGTATGCGGTCGAATTGGATCAAGCTGGCAAGCGGCTGGAAGAGTTAGCGGACTTGCTCGACATTCGCCGATTCCTTGATCAGCGATGCAGCACGCTCAGCACGGGCCAAAAGCAACGAGTTACGTTGGCTCGGGGGCTCATGCATGATCCCCCAGTGATGTTGTTGGACGAGCCAACGAGAGGGCTCGATGTGGTAGGCAGTCAGACCGTGTTTCAATTCATCGATCTGCTCAAACAGCGAGGCAAATCTGTCCTGTTATCCACGCATCGACTGGACGAAGCCGAGCGCGTGTGCGATCGGTTTGGTCTGCTGCATCGAGGCAACCTGCAATTTGAGGGAACGCTAGCCGAACTTCAAGAAATGACCGGAAAGGTGCACCTTGTCGACATTTTTATCGGTCTGATCAATGCGCCGACCCGTCCAGTCCCTGCTCCTGCAACTTCTAACGAATAGTCGCTGACCGCATGAATGAGTACTTGAGCAACGGACGGTTCTGGCGTCTTTGTTTGAAAGAACTGCGAGAGAGTCTCCGGGATCGGCGTACGATTGTCACGTTGGTGTTGATGCCAATCCTCGTTTACCCGCTCCTGAGCATGGCGCTGCAACGGTTGCTGATTGGCAGTGCCACTCGAAGCGATGTGGAGATCTCCTATACCATCGGAGTTGCGGGGGAAAAAACGGCGTTCGATCTTCAAGATTTCTTTAGGAAGTTGCAGGAGGTAAATGAAGCAGGAATTCAACCTCCCATCAAAATCATTCGCGGCAAGGCGGATGACGAGGATGCTTCCAACAAGACCAAGAAACGTGAGACGAGATCGAACGAGGATGTGATTAGGCTTTCGCCAAACCACGCCGGATTTCGCATTTTCATGGTCGAACACATCAGTCCGTCGGCTGCATTGAAAAACTTGGAAATCGATTTGGCAGTTTCCCGCCTAGAGATCGATTCTACGGATACTCGCCGGGGAAAAGCATTTCATTTCAATGTCGAACTGGATTTTCGCGAGGGGGACGATCGAAGCGAGGCTGCCCTCATGGAGCTTCGACGAGCGATGCAAGCCATGAACGATCATCAAGCGGAGTTGATGCGCAAAAGGATTGATGATCGATTGCCGCCCGTCGCTCGATTGACCGCTAAGGGTATGGGACAACAGTCGGACCCTACGGCATCCATTGTCGGGGTAATTCCGTTGGTCTTAATTCTGATGACCATCACGGGCGCAGTCTACCCTGCGATTGATTTGACGGCGGGTGAACGAGAGCGAGGGACCATGGAAGCCCTCATCGCGTCTCCGGCTCCGCGATTCGCGTTGCTCATGAGCAAATATGTGGCGGTAGTGTTTGTCGCAGTCCTTACGGCGCTTGCCAACCTATTCGCAGCCTGGATTACTTTGTCGTTCGGAGGGCTCGGGCAAGCGATATTTGGCAAAGGCGGATTCTCGATTCTGATTATTGTTCAGATACTGCCGTTGTTGGCGATCTTTGCTGCATTTTTTAGCGCCATCTTGTTAGCCCTATGTTCCTTTGCCCGGAGCTTCAAGGAAGCTCAGGCATACTTGATACCAGTGATGCTCATTTCGTTGGGGCCAGGGTTGGTGACGCTCATGCCCAACGTCGAGTTCACCACGTTGCTTGGTGTCGTTCCGCTCGTGAACATATTGCTTCTCTCTCGGGATATCATGACGGGGCATTCCTCGCTTGTTCCGGCGTTTGCGGCCGTATTCTCGACGATCATTTATGCAGGCGCGACACTCGTTGTTGCTTCCCGATTGTTCGGAGCGGAGTCGGCCACGTCCGGATCTCAAGAGAGTTGGTCGGACCTGCTGGGTCGTCCACGAAAAGTCCGAGAGTATCCAACGATTGGCGAGTTAGCGATCTATCTTGCGGCACTGTTCCCCGTCTTCTTTGTGCTTTCGAACGTGGGAGGCATGATCCGATTGAGCGGTCCGCAGGCCATGTTCTTTAATGCATTCCTTTTGGTGCTTTTGTTTATGGTATTGCCGCTGGCATTTGCTTGGTACCGCAAGCTGGATAATAGGAAGACGTTTCGGCTGGGTTTCCTACCGCAAACCCCGGGCACCCATGCGTTCCAGATCGTTCGGGGGATCGGCTTCTATGTATCTGCAATCCTGTTGAGCGCTGGCCTGTGGATGGTTGCGTTCGAAGCCTATTTGATATTCGAGTCCTGGAGCCTGACTTCGCAACTGACGGAAGAAGATCGCACGAAACTCAAAGTATCGTTTCTCGAGATCCCTTTTTGGATGGTGTTGTTGACTGGGGCGATCGTACCTGCGATGGCGGAAGAGTTTTTCTTTCGAGGCTTTGCGCTATCAGCATTTAGCTCGAAACTTAATCCTGTTCGCAGCGTTCTATTTACGGCCATACTCTTTGGCTTATTTCACGTCATCGCCGGAAGTGTCCTTTCGGTCGAAAAATTTCTACCCACCATGATCTTGGGGGTGGCCGTCGGATGCTTGGCGATCAAGTCCAACTCGCTCTGGCCTGGTGTTCTTTTGCACTCGCTCCACAATGGGCTCGTCTTTGGAATGACACGCTTCAGCGAATCGGAATTGGCAAAGTGGTTTGGTGCCGACGCTCGCCATTTGCCGATTCCATGGTTGGTGGGTGGCGCCTTTTGTATTGTCATTGGAATTTTGGTTTGGTACTTGGCCAGCCTACAAAAAAGGTCGTATGAAATCACTCATTAGGTTTCTGGTGGTCGCGACGGTTTTGGGGACGATCTGTGCGTTCTCGTACAGGCCTGTCTACGACTACATCGAGGAGAGGAATACGCCAAAATGGCGAACGCAATCCGTCATCAAGGGTGACTTGGTACAGTCGGTAAATTCGACGGGAAAAGTCGAACCCGTGCGGCGTGTTAGCGTGGGTGCGTCGGTAAGCGGTCCTATCAGCGAGCTGTTTGTTGATTACAACAGCAATGTCAAGGAAGGCCAACTCATGGCTAAGATCGACGCCAGGTTATACAACTCCAGTGTTGCGCGTGATCGAGCCGTATTCAAGACTCGCGAAGCGGAAGTGGAACGGGCGGATGCTCAATTGCAACAAGCGCTCAACGACGAACGTCGTGCGGGAGAACTGAGAAAGTTTAACCGCGATGCGATATCCGACGCGGAAATGGACCAGTTTCGATTCGCTCGCATGGCGCGACAATCCGAAGTGCTGGTTGCGAAAGCCAACGTCGAACAGGCCAAGGCCCAGCTCGACAATTCGCTTGCCAACCTGGCGTTCACCGAAATCCTTTCTCCATGTGATGGCGTGGTGATCGAAAGAAAGATCGACATCGGACAAACGCTGGCTGCTCAATTTCAAACGCCAGAGATGTTCGTGGTGGCTCCTGATATGGATCAACGCATGCACATCTACGCATCGGTCGACGAAGCAGATATCGGATTGATCCGACGAGCGCAAGTAGACAAACAAGCGGTCCAATTTACGGTCGATGCGTATCCTGAGGAACTGTTCGATCGCGGCACGATCGTCCAAGTTCGGCTCAGTAGTACCGAAGAACAAAATGTCATCACGTATCCTGTCATCGTGGAATCGCCCAACGTGGACTTGAAGCTGTTACCGGGAATGACGGCGAGCCTATCTTTTCAGATCAACAAGCGCGGTGGCATTCTAAAGATCCCGAACTCCGCTTTGCGTTTCTATCCACCTCGCGAAAAAGTTCACCCGGATGATCGAAAAATCATCGATGGGGTCGAGGACCAAAAACAGGCCGTGACCGCATCGGCAAAGCAAATGTCGGCGGACGAAAAAGCGGACGCCAGCCGCAGCAAACAACAGAGGTATGTTTGGATTGCCGAAGGAAAATTTCTGCGCGCGAAATCCGTGCAGATCGGCATCTCCGACAACCGCTACACCGAACTAGTCAGCGGTGATTTAAAGGAAAACGAGGAACTGGTCGTCGGTGAGAAACCGAAGCAGTAGATCGACCAAAGTTACCGAATACCTGCTTTGCGCAATCGTTTGTCGAAGACCCGTCTTGCATTGTCATACAATACGGAATCGAGGCTGTTCAACTGTCCCAGTCGACGTCTTACGGATGGATGGATGACAGGCGCTTCGCCCGCCGACCGATTCTCTCGATCCGGTAACAAATTATATTGGGGAAGCTCTGGGAATTGCTCGCGAAGCAGCAACAAGGATTCCTCGAATCTCTCTGCAACCCCAAAAAAACAGAAGCGATGAAACAAACTGTAGACAGCCGACGCCAACGTCTCATTACATTCTGTCGAGACATGGCTCGCGAGCATCATCGTTTGCAAGTTGGAGATATTACGCAGAATAATCGATTGAAATGTTTCGTTGCAGTGGACGAATTCCTCTAGCGTAGAACGTTGAGCAAATGTGAGAGTCTGACGCACAACGTCGGATGCGTTTTCATACCATCCATCGCCGGGCATAAAATTGGCAGGGTTATGCCAACTCCGGTACTGCGAGATGGCGCGCTGAATGGGATCGCGAATGAACGTGATGAAATAAGCATTAGCAAATCGAGTGTCTGCGTGCCTAAACGCGAAATGCCCCCAAAAGAATCGAATATCAGGATTGTCGATTTGTAGCGTGGACCAGTTGCCATGGAACGGAGCCGATACTTGATCCGGTGCAATCGACGACAACATGTAGTTGGAAAAGGATGTTCCCGCGGTCTTAGGAATATGAACAAACACGATCGGCGGCCGTTTTGCTGGCAATGGCTCCGCTGGGTTTTGCAGGACGATCGGCGTTTGAGATGCCTCTTGGCGAACCTCGCATACCGCTTCCGTAGATGTGCTCATATTTTCCGATATGCGACAGTGAATTGGGCAAATGAGGGAATCCAGGTAGGCTCTAGGTTCCGACCATCCCCGGAACCAAGTCTTCTAGAAATATCGGTCGACTGCGGGGCATACTAAAGTACATCGAAGTGTTTTTTCGAATTCGAACGGGTGCCATACAACGGGCCTTATTCAGGTGCTTGCCAGCCCGCCCGTTGAAGGATTTGCAATCTCTTGGCGAGATTCTTCCGGTGGCATGGATGTTGTTGCTCCTGTATCGACCGAAACGGACTCCTTTTCAAGCCATGCAAGCCATCGACGAATCAGGCGATAGTTAACGTAGATTACTCCAATCGCCACGATGAGGGCTCCCAAAACCATCCACAACCCGGATAGGATCAAGATCGAAGCAACGACTGCGTTGATGAACATGAACGGCATGATGAGGAGCCCCGTCGACGCAAATCGCTTTCCCAGAAGCTTGCCGCCCGAGTTGCGAATTCGCCAATAGGAGACTCCGCTAGCAATGGACCCGAGGAATAAACCGAGTAACCCGAACACGGTCAACGCTTCTGCCGTCTCTAAAATGCCAAGAATAAACACGATCGCTCCCAAAGACGCTAATACGAGCCCTGTCACCGCAACTGGATCCGTATGGGGTTGCTCTCTTTGGAACCTCTTCTGAATCCTTTGGAGAAATTCGGTGAACGACCAATAGAACCGCGCGTCAACTTTCTCGGGCTTGTTCTTATGTTCGGGCATAGGAGGTACATGGCGGCTTGCCTCTTGTTGCGAAGTTTCGAGCCCGAGCCGATAGGATTCAGGCTGGTCTATGGATTCGAGGATCGACGCAACGAGTTCCTGTGTCAGTTCGGATCCCATTTCTAGTTTGCGTTCGATCATCAAATGAATCTGCAATTCGACTTCATCGCACACGGTATTGCGTTGTACTCGGGGCATATCCCGATCGATCAGCTCTTGGTCGATTTTGTCGATGAAGGACTGAATAATTTGAACGATTTCTGTCGGGAATCCAGGATTGGTTTCCATGGCATTTCTCTTTTCTCTGCTTGAGCAGTGTGAAGAAGCACGAACGAAAGGCTAAGATCCGACGGTGGTGATTGGTTGCGAGAGCAGAACGGATACGGAATCGACGATCGTGCCCCATGCACTTGTAAGCTCAGCGAGTCGCGTTTTGCCGTCCGAAGACAGGCTGTAGTAACGGCGAGACGGACCGTTCGGGCCCTTGGCGACACGCTGCTGCATCATTCCTTCATTTGCTAGCCTAGCCAGCAATGGGTACACAGTGCTCTCCGTCACTTCCATACCCGGGATGCTGCCAAGCCGTTCCACAATGGCATACCCATAAGTCTCATCGCGCGAAACGATTGCCAGAACGCATAGTTCCAAGATCCCTTTTCGCATTTGGGATAACCAAGTCGTATCCATCGGATCATTCTCCAGACATTCCAAAATCATGAATCACCTGCAGGCCGGCTATCTACTGTGTTTCGCATAGTAGCGGCCGATCTTGGAAAAGTCAAATCCTATTGACGTCTGCCTTGCGGATCTCCTATTTCATACGCAAATCATGAAAGCAGCCATTCTTTTGCCGACCTGGGTTGGTGATGCCTGTATGGCAACTCCGACCATCCGAGCCATCCGAAAAGGGATGCCGGAAATTAGCGAGCTTTGCTTGGTGGGCAGGTACGCGCCGATTTCGGTATTGGATGGCAATCCGTGGACTGACTCGACGATCATTTACAAGCCAAAGTCAATCCGAAGCGGGACGCTTTCCCGACGTGGAATGATTGCGGAACTGAGGCGCAAGGGGATCGACTTGATAATCCTTTTGCCCAATTCGCTTTCCGCTGGGTTGGTTGGATATTTTTGTGGAGCCAAGCGTCGAGTTGGGTATGCCAAGGATGGACGATCGTGGCTTTTGACCGATCGGCTCTCTTTGAAATCCGATGGAGGAGACATGCGGCGGGTTTCTACGATTGATTATTATTTGAACATTGCTCGATACCTTGGATGCGAGACGAGCGATCAGTCCATGCAATTATGGACCTCCGAGGCCGACCGAATGCTGGCAATATCGATGTTCGATAAGTTGGGTTTGGATTGGGAGCAACCGACAGTCGTGCTCAATACCTCGTCGGCGACAAGCGAAGCCAGGCTATGGCCAACGGGTCATGCAAGTCGTACAGCTCGGGAATTGGCCGGGAAACACGGGCTGCAAGTGGTGATCCACGCGGGTCCTGGAGACCGGCAAAAGGCCAACGCGATCGAATATGGAGCATGTCATCCGTTGGTGAAGAGCATGGGAACCCTAGACGATTTGCCGGTTGGGTTGAGCAAGGCCGTTCTGGAGAGGGCCAGCGTGGTGGTGTCGACGGATAGTGGTCCGCGTCATATGGCAGTAGCGTTGAACAAGAGGGTCATAAGTCTCTTTGGGCCAACATCACCGGATTTGTATCGAACGTATAATTTGCCCGAAAAAATCCTTCGGCTTTCGCTCGATTGCAGTCCGTGCGGAAAGAGCAGGTGTCCTTTGTTTCACAACAACTGTATGCATGGAATCGTTTATTCTCAGGTAGTTAAGGCCGTGTTGGAGATTGTCAAGGCCGGAAACCTGCATCAACAGCCATTTGTTCCAATAGATGCCGCAGCCTAGTGCTCTGTCCAGATTAGATTTTTGGGTAGTGGACCTTGTTAAAGGTCCTGTGGTTCAGGGGTCTTTAACAAACAAGATCCACTACGTCCAAACCCAGTTCTTAATCTGGACAATGCACTAGCTAGTCCATTGCCACAGCGAAGAATGAGAGTTGGGATTCCGGGAAACCGGTTCCTAGAACGGCTGCACGATTGATGTTACAATCTTGGTTGCAAAATAGGCGAATTTAACTAGTAACCCGGAGCCTGAGCGGGGATGATCCCATTCCGCTTGTGCTCCGGGTTAATGGTTTTTCGCGGCTCTCCTTAACCAAAATGAAGTCATGCAGCGGCAACCCAGTCTCGACCTTTCCAAGTTCATACGTGATATTCCGGATTTCCCGAAGCCTGGGATTTTGTTTAAAGATATTACTCCGTTGCTCGGAAGCGTGGTTGCTTTTCGAGAAACGATCGCTCGGATGGCGGACCCTTTCCGTGGCCACAAGATCGATTGCTTGGTCGCGGCGGAAGCGCGCGGTTTTATTTTTGCGGCACCGCTCGCCATTGAGCTAGGAGCAGCATTTGTTCCGGTTCGCAAGCCGGGCAAACTGCCGCACGATACCCATACGTTTAGCTACGATCTCGAGTACGGGAGCGACACTTTGGAGATGCACAAAGATGCGGTCGTATCGGGGCAACGGGTTTTGGTGGTCGATGATTTGCTTGCCACCGGAGGAACGGTGGAGGCATGCTGTAATTTGTTGTCCAACCATCGCGTGGAGATCGCCGGGTGTTTGTTCTGCATCGAGTTGGTCGGATTGAACGGACGTGCAAGGCTTAAGCCGCATAACGTTGTCAGTCTTATGAAGTATTGAATCATTGATCGCAACTCGAATCATTCCGATTGACAACCATGATGGATGCGATGCAAGAACATCGGAAATTGCCAGACGGCGCCGAAAGAGCGCTAACTTCATTGGGTGTTGATCTCGTTGAACGCCCAGAACAAGAATTGGAGAGAGAACCGAGGGTGAGGCGCAAGCTGCCGCGTTGGTTTGTTCCAACCATGTTGTTGGTCGCGACCCTGGTTTCGATGACGTGGGCGGGGATCGCCGCATGGTCGCCAGCCTACTTGTTAGGCAAAGCGTTCGAAGACCAGTCGCTGTTCGAAGTACGTAGGCACGTGCTGGCCAATTGGCTTCCTGGGGTCGTCTTTTCTATTTCACTGGCCATCATCTTGGGAGCGCATGAGTTGGGCCATTACTTTGCCACCAAGATCTATCGGATTCAGTCGAGCTTGCCAATCTTTATTCCTTTTCCCTTTAGTCCTGTGGGAACATGCGGTGCTGTGATCTTGATGGATGGGATGAAGGCTGATCGGCGGCAGATTTTCGACATTGGTCTGGCTGGGCCACTCGCTGGACTGGTCTTTGCCATTCCATTGGCGGTCGTAGGATTAATGTATGGAACGCCACCGAAGACCCGAGGCGTGTCGATTCATTTTGGTCAGCCATTGGTGGTTCAATGGCTGGCTCAAGCGTTGCCTAGTTCGGATGACGAAAATACGAGCGCTGCGATGGCAAATATTTCCAATGACAACGGCGTTGGGAATGGGTCGATGAACCCGATGTTGATGGCAGCTTGGGTCGGATTCTTGATCACGGGCCTCAACATGGTACCAATCAGTCAATTGGACGGCGGGCATGTGATTTTTGGACTGTTGGGGCGAAGCTCCCGGTCCATTGCGTGGTTTGCCTATCTGGCCTGCATCGGATACGTCGTGTACACGAGCTATGTTTACGGACAAATGCTGTTTGTCCTGATGCTTTTGCTCATTCCCATGATGGGAATCGAACACCCACCTAGCAGCAACGACGATGTGGAAATCGGGATCGCTCGTACGGTGATTGGGCTACTATCGCTAACGATTCCGCTTTGGTGCATTCCGTTTCGCCCCATTTTCTTTGTTTGATCGCCATCAAAATGGGAGTCAGCCATCGCCAGGATCGCGTCGCTGACTAATCTAGAGTGCTGCCGACTAGATATCATGGAACTGCTTTGCGATTCCTGCGACTCAAATTTTTCATGCACCCTTGATTTGGAAAGCCACTTGCAATGCGATTGAGACTCGGAAGCCAACTACTGTTTGAGGCAGTCTTCTTTTGTATTTTGGCATCGACAGTTCTCGGCCAACCCTTCTCCAATAAGAAATATGGGCAAGAAGACAAGTTTCGCCAGTTGGAAGAAATCTTGCCGACGCCCAATGGATATCGAAGTGCGTCGGGAGAACCGGGACCTGACTATTGGCAACAGAAAGTCGACTACAACATCGACGTGACGCTGAACGACAAAGATCAGTCGCTGCATGGCAACGAAACCATCCGTTATCACAATCGCTCTCCGCACACACTTCGCTACGTTTGGTTGCAACTGGACCCAAACATTTTTAGTCCTGACAGTACCGCCAGCAAGACTCGGTCGTTTCGTGGCGCAGGTCCATCGTCAGGTCGGATGTCCACTTCGGAATTCGAATCGATGTTATTGCGAAAAACGTTTGACGGAGGTTGCAAGATCGACTCGGTTACCGATCAAAAAGGGACCGAACTTTCCAAGACCATCGTAGACACCATGATGCGGATCGATTTAGGAGAACCGCTGGCTCCTGGACAAGCGTTTACGTTCAAGATCCGATGGAACTACAAAATTAATAACGCTCGGTTGCTCAACGGCCGGACCGGCTACGAGTTTTTTGAGAAGGACGGAAACTACATTTATGAAATGGCCCAATGGTTCCCTCGCTTTGCAGCGTTTACCGATGTTACAGGTTGGCAACACAAGCAGTATCTCGGGCAAGGGGAGTTTACGTTGGAATTTGGGGACTACATTGTTCGAATCACGGCGCCTGCTGATCATGTCGTTGCCGCGACAGGCGTACTGCAAAACCCGAATGAAGTTTTGACCGAAGAGCAGCGCGAGCGACTCTCCAAAGCCAAGAGAGCCGACAAACCTCAGTTTATCGTTACTCCCGAGGAAGCCAAGGAAAACGAAAAGAGCAAGGCGGATCGAACCAAAACCTGGGTCTATCACGCAGAGGAGGTGCGTGACTTCGCGTTTGCCTGCAGCCGCAAGTTTATCTGGGATGCACAAGGACATGCCGTGAACGGAAACAGCGTGATGGCCATGAGCTACTATCCCAAAGAGGGTGAACCGTTATGGAGCAAGTACAGCACCCACGCCATTATTCACACGCTGAATGTGTATAGCCGTTACACGTTCGACTTCCCCTACCCTATCGCGATCAGCGTTAACGGGCCGATTGGGGGAATGGAATATCCGATGATTTGCTTTAATGGCCCTCGACCCAAGGAGGATGGGACGTATTCCTCCAACACCAAATACGGACTTATCTCGGTCATCATTCACGAAGTCGGACACAATTATTTCCCCATGATCGTGAACAGCGATGAGCGCCAATGGTCGTGGATGGACGAAGGCATTAACACGTTTTTGCAGTTTCTAGCCGAGCAAGAATGGGAGGACGAATACCCCTCACAACGAGGCGAGCCCGACGCAATCGTTCCCTACATGCAAAGCAGCAACCAAGTACCGATCATGACCAACAGCGAGTCCATCATGCAATTTGGACCGAACGCTTACACCAAACCAGCGACAGCCCTAAATATCCTGCGAGAAACCGTTCTTGGGCGAGAATTGTTCGATTTTTCGTTCAAGGAATACGCGCGCCGATGGAAGTTTAAGCGACCGATGCCTGCGGATTTTTTCAGGACAATGGAAGATGCGTCTGGGATCGATTTGGATTGGTTTTGGCGTGGGTGGTTTTACACGACCGAACATTGCGACATCGCTATCGAGAAGGTCGAATTGTTTCAACTCGACAAGAATTCGCCTGACGAAAATGCAAAGCTTGCCAAAAAGAAAAAGGAGAGTCGACGACCGTCACTTTCCAAACAGCGAGACAAAGCCCTCAAGAAGCGAGCGGACGAGTTTCCTGAACTCAAAGATTTCTACAATCACTACGATCCCAACAAAGTCACCGACGAACAGCGGAAAGCGTTTGACAAAGCGCGAAGCGAGATGTCCGAATCCGAAAAACGGCTTAACGAAAACACGGATAAATTCTATCTCGTTTCGCTTAAGAACGTGGGTGGACTGGTGATGCCGGTGATCCTGAACCTTACCTTCGAAGATGGCTCGAATCGCGAAGTCCGAATCCCAGCTGAGATTTGGCGAGTCGATAGCACGCAATGCGATACCGTGGTGATTGCGGATAAAACGCTCAAGTCGATTGAACTGGATCCGAATCGTGAAACGGCGGACATCGATCGCAACAACAATCACTACCCTCCAATTCTCGAACCCACGCGATTTCAGTTATACAAATTCCGTCGTGGTTTCGAGGACAATCCAATGCAACGCGAAAAGAAAGCGGAGGAAGCCAAGGCAAAGGAAGCCGAAAATGCCAAGGAGCGTTCTCCAGAGCCCACCAAGGAAAGCAACGAGAGCGCGGGCAAGAAAACTACCGATTCCAAGTCGACAAAACCTGCTGCCGACGTTGCCAAGTCAGCCGAAGCCAAAC
>JBEBHM010001298.1:0-1580 GCA_040080875.1 Pirellula sp. | reverse complement strand
ACTGGAACATTTCGATGGAAACGAACCAAATAGGTAATCGCTCCAATTGGCGGAAGCTGGCGATCGTTCGTTTGGGAGAGCTCCCATCCATCTATCGATTCCGTCGGAATTCGAAGATACCAGTGCTCTGGTGTTTGGCCATTTGCCTCGCCGATTTTCTCTTTAACAACATCCTCTATTAGTTCGATTGCTGGCAGCCCGTGCGACTTTGACAAGGCAAAAAATCCGATTCCACGAGGCAATGCCTCAACACAGCACAATCGCTTGACATGCTCGTAGTACAAGCTTGCGTCGCGTCGTGTAACCAACGGCAGGGACATTGTCGTATCAACAAGCACGAAATCGGGATATGAGTCGCTTTTGATTATCTGCAGCGCATTGCCCAACTCAGCGGTTGTTCTGAGTTGAATACCAATGTTGCCAGCATCCGAAGCATGTGGGCAAATCAACTCGTCCATGAGTCTCTCAACACTACTATTCTTGCCAGAAGCACTTGCCTTCAAGATTCGATAGTCGGAGTTACTCACAACATTTTCTATCGAGTCACCAGTCAGTCGCTCAAATGACTCGCGCAATTTTTCACGACACTTCTCATTGTCGTCAGGCAACCAAGTGAATTCCGGAGGGGGCGAAAACTTGGGAGACTCCTCCTTCAGCCCTGATGCTGGATTGTTTTTATAGATCGTTCCCTCCGCTACTGTCACATAGATGAATGAATCAGCATATGTGAGACAAGGAAAGTCGCCGCTGCCGTCAACACCAGCTAGCGTTAGGGAGTCTAAAGCTGTTGTATGCGGGAAGAACTGAACTGAATTTAGGACATGCTCGCGTTCTCTGCCGGCTAGCGATGGTGCGCGCTGCCAGTCTCGCATTTCCTCTGCCAACTGACTAAGGCGATCACGAACCTCGTGACGATGATTATGTATGTGTCGCAAGCTAGACCTCCACTGGTTCAGCAGTTGTCACTTGCTTGAAGTATTCGAAAAACCACCAAGTATTGTGGAAGCCTCGACGACGATTACGGTTGTTCCTTCGAAATATGACAACATCGATACCCGTGGCTTTACACACATCACATGGACACTGCTTCCAAGGTTTATTTTCAAGCAATTGTCGGTAAAGCGGTTCGTTACGAACGTCGCCACCCATTAGCTGGTCGTATTCGACAATTGCAGCAAGAGTTTTTTCCAGGTCTGCTTCGCCGCGGTCAAACGCATGAACCAAGTCGAGAGTCTTCTTCTCAATTGCCTCTAATTTCTCGACAGAGTGCCCTTCATCGACCAGCTTCTTCGCTTTTCCGATGACCGTTGTGCGTCCTTCGCGGTAGATTGGCGGTATTCGAATCGCCGTGTATCGACCGTTTCCAGTCTCTTCGTCCGCAGCGTTTTCTAAGAACTTGGTAGGATCACCGCTGTAGTAATTGGATGTCGCACTCAACCATGCTTGCCGTAAGAATCGGGCGCTATCGATACTGTTTACGCCGAGTTTCATGAATGTTGGTATTGCTTCGGGCCTGGCAACACCGAACAAGTGAATCTTGGTCGATGGTTTTCGAATTCGATCAACCGACTCAAGTACTT
>JBEBHM010000533.1:0-6173 GCA_040080875.1 Pirellula sp. | reverse complement strand
CGCGCATCGGCCTTCGAGGTATCCAGGATTCATAGTTGGTTGGCGGACATGAAGCGGTCCCTGAATCGCCGTACTCGAACAGCCGTTCCCTATGAAGATAGGAGTCGAGGTCGAGACCGCGACTGGGATTCATCTCGCTCGCCTCGTTCGTCTCGAAGCGAGTACGAAAGTCGCCCTCGAATTGCAAGACTGGAACCGAACGAACATGACGACAGCAAGAGCGATCGAAATACCGCAAGACGCAATACGTCGTCGACTCGAAATCAAAGCTCTAGTTCGTCTCAACGCAGCGAACGAAACGGCACGGTCAACTCGACTAATTCCTCGTCCAAATGGAAATTTTACCTTGATATCGAAAGCCCGGTAGTTGACGCACCGAGTATAGGGCCCCGGATGGCCGAGCGCTTGTCGCCGCTGGGAATCATCACTGTCGGAGATCTGATTTCATCGGATGCCGCGGAGGTGGCTACTCAACTTGCTGACAAAAATGTCACTTCAGAAATTGTCACACAATGGCAACAACAAGCCTTACTCGTCTGCAGAATCCCCAACCTGCGTGGGCATGACGCTCAGCTCCTGGTGGGAGCAGGTTTCGTGACCGCCGAGCAAGTGGCTGCCGCGGATTCGTCAGTTGTTTTTGAAAAAGTGGTGCGATTCTCGAGCAGCAAGGCGGGAGTTCGAATCCTGCGAGGTTCAAACGCACCGGACGTTGCAGAGGTTTCCGATTGGATACAATGGTCCCAGAACTGCCGTGCGGTGCGTGCTGCGTGAGGCATGTTGTAATTGCGTTCGAACAAACCTGCTGATAAATGATTCCCATTGACGAAATCTTGGCGATGCAGATTGATTGCGTTGCCCGTTGGCACCGTGAACCGGTCGACAATCCCTATGCGACCGATGGAAGACCTGCGAGCCTGATGGCCATCGCTTGCCAGCAGCATCAATTCAACTATCTACTGTGGCACGAAGAGGATATTGCCCGCAGTCGTGAAGTAACGGACGCTCAGATCGCGTCTGTGAAACGAAACATCGATCGTTACAACCAAGCACGCAACGACTGGATCGAGCGGATTGATGATTGGATTACCGACGACCTCAATCAAAAATCGATTGAGAGTAATGCACAAGCCAAGCTCAACACAGAAACGCCGGGGAGTGCGACCGACCGACTGTCGATCATGTCCTTGCGCATCTACCACTTGGACGAACAACTGGCTCGCGAAGACGTTGACGAAGCGCATCGCGAGAAAGTGAACACGCGGCTTGCGATCTGCCGACTGCAGCATCACGATTTGTCTCAGTCGCTTAAAGAACTCTTGGCGGACATCTATTCCAGTACCAAGCGACATCGAACTTATCGGCAAATGAAGATGTACAATGACCCGACCCTCAATCCCTATTTGTACAACAGCAAGAAGACTGCTACGACAGACCAATAGCCGATTCCAAATGTCGCAGACATGTCGGAGAACGATTGGTCGATCTATCGTGCGAATCACCATTCTTGGACTTTTGATTCTGATGGCGATCGTCTATCGAGGGACCGCCCGAATTCAATAGAGCGCGAATGCGTTTTTTTTGAATTCAGTCAAATATTCGCGATCGATTTCATTCACGCGGTGAGCATAAGTACTCATTTGAGCAATTTCCTGCTGCCCAATGGATTATTCGACATGCGATTCCAGGCAAGCAGCAAGACGGTCATGATCAAACCGAGGAGTAGGCAAATTGGTTGACTTGATGTTAGAATGAATGCCTTGAAACTCCCCGCCTGGCGACTCTGCTCTACGATGCAAACCCTTCGATGATAAACGAACCGCTCTCTGCGAATATGCGTGCATCTATCGATTTAGGATGGATGTGGTTGCTGGTTGTTGCGATAACCATCGTCTTGCAGGATGTTGGGAGGTCCGCAGATTCAACTGCGACTTCGAATAATGCAGCCGTAACGTTCGAGCGAGACGTGCGGCCCATTTTCAAGGCAATGTGTTTTCAATGCCATGGCGAGGAACCGGAACCCCATGGCGGTATCGACTTAAGGTTGGTGCAATTGATAACAAGCGGCGGGGAATCGGGGCCCGGCATTACGGCTGGCAATCCGGAATCCAGTTTGCTTTGGCGCAAAATCGAGTCCGACGAAATGCCCGAGGGGCCCAAGAAACTGAACCGTCGCCAAAAGCAAATCATTCGCGATTGGATCGAGCAAGGTGCAAAAACGGTGAGGCCCGAACCAGCCGATGCCGCCGACGCTCGCTTTAGTGAGGAGGAACTTTCGTTCTGGGCGTTTCAGCCTCCAACGACTCCGAACGTACCAGATATCAAAGGCGATGCGACGTCCAACCCGATCGACGCATTCTTGTTGGATCGTTTAGCCGAAAAAGGCTTGAGGTTCTCACCCGAAGCCGACCGGCGAACCATGATTCGACGACTTAAGCTCGATCTGCATGGACTGCTTCCATCTCAAGCCGAGGTGGAGGAATTCTTAAAAGATGATTCTCCTGGCGCGTACGAGTCGCTTGTCGATCGACTGCTTGAGTCACCGCAATACGGTGTGCGCTGGGCTCGGCACTGGCTCGACGTTGCCGGCTATTCCGAATCGGACGGCAACCAAGGCAAGGATCGCGATCGTCCGTATGCCTGGCGATATCGCGACTATGTGATCGCGTCGTTCAATGACGACAAACCGTATGACCAGTTCGTTCGCGAGCAATTGGCCGGCGATGAACTGATCGAGGGGGAAATCGATCCCGAGAATGAGCGTCACGTCGAATTGTTGACGGCAACGGGACTGCTTCGAATGGCGCCCGACGTGACGGACACCGACAATACTTTGATAGATCGAAATCAAGCGGTTGCAGATGTCGTCAAAGTTGTTAGCTCGTCGATTCTTGGGCTGACCGTCGGATGTGCTCAGTGTCACGATCATCGCTATGATCCGATCTCTATTCAGGACTACTATCAGTTCCGAGCTATCTTTGACCCGGCTTTTCCAATGGATCCATGGAAGAAGCCCAGCCAACGACTTGTCGATATGACATGCGCGGCTGATCGCGCCAAGGCCGACGAAATCGAGGCCGAAGCGGTGAATCGCGAGAACGACATCAAGATGCGTAAACGGGAGGTCGGTCAAAAGATCCTCGACCTAAAACTAGCCGAGGTGCCCGAAGATTTGCGACCAGCCATCCTTGAGGCCATCGCGGTGCCTGCCAACAAACAAACGCCGGAACAAAAGAAACTTCTGTTCAACTACCCGATGGTGCGTTCGATCGACGCAATCGTTGGCCAACTCGTAGAGTTCGACAAGGTTTTTAACAGCGAGAACTATCGCAAATTCGAAGCCGAAGCGAAGGAGTTAGCCAAGTTTCGGGAGACCAAACCACCCAAACGCATGATCATGGCCGTACAGGATGCCGTGCAATCGATTCCGGAAAGCGTCGTATTATTTCGTGGTGATCCAGAACAACGCAAGCAATCCGTGAATCCCTCGGAGATCTTTGTACTTACGAGAAATAGGAGATTGGAACCGCTTCCATTACAACCTGAAAAGGATAGAAAATCCGTGGGGCGTCGATTGGCATATGCCAAACAGCTGACCGATGGTGCGCATCCTTTGGTGGCACGGGTGGCTGTCAATCGAATGTGGCAACATCATTTTGGAGTTGGGTTGGTGGCTTCACCTGGGGACTTCGGCGCGTTTGGTCAGAGGCCCACTCATCCGGAAATGCTCGACTATTTGGCAAACGACTTCGTTCAAGGTGGATGGCGAATGAAGCGATTGCACCGAGCCATGGTAACATCGCGGGCTTATCGGCAACGATCGACGCGAACCGCAACATTGGACCAAATCGATTCTGACAACAGACTCTATGGTCGTATGCATTTGAAACGAATGGATGCTGAGTCGATTCGAGACGCGATCTTGCAGGTTAGTGGCAAGCTCAATTTGTCGATCGTCGGGCCGAGCGTTCCAATCGTTGAGGATGGCGAGGGCCGCGCGACGATCGGTGGTCGGAAAGAACGCGAAGGACTCTTTGCCGGTGTCGAAGACATGGGCGAAGAGAAAAACCGACGCAGTATCTTTTTGCAATCGAAGCGCACGTTGCCGTTGAATATCCTGGAAACCTTCGATATGCCGGTCATGAACCCTAATTGCGATACACGGCGTTGTTCCACTGTGACGCCTCAGTCCTTGTTGTTTCTCAACGATCAAACCATCGTTGAGAGTGCGGATGCGATGTCGGAGTTGATATGGGCTGCGGGCGAGGATACGCCAGCTCGCCTGCAAGCGTTGTTCCAAGCGATGTTCTCGATGCCTGCGACCGACACCGAGATCCAACAGTGCGAGGCATACTTAGCAGAGCAACGCGAGCTATTTGCTGGTGACCAAACCCCGGATTGGAAAAAACGCATTGAGAAGTCGCCGAACGCACCTGACGTACGAGCACTTGCGAGCTTGTGTCAATCGTTGATGGCTTCGAATCGGTTCCTTTACATCGATTGAGATGATCAAGATGGAAAACCAACTTTGTTCACGTCGCCATTGGTTGCACTCATCTGCATTTAGTTTGGCGGGCGTTGCCACGACCATGCTGTTGCAACGAGATGGAGTCTTGTTGGCTGACGATACGTCGAGCGGCAAGAAGGACAAGGCTGGGCCAAGCAAGCCGGACTTGGAACCGAGGGTTTTTGATTTGAAACCTAAGCGGCCTCAGTTTGAGTCAAAGGCAAGAGCCATGATCAGCATGTTCATGATTGGCGGTCCAAGCCAAATCGACATGTTTGATCCGAAAGTAGAGCTGTCCAAGTTGGATGGGCAAGAGTTTCCCGGTGAGGTCAAGTACGACAATTTGGCGCAAGCCTCGCGAGTCGTTATGGGACCTCAATGGCGCTTCGCACCGCGAGGTCAGTGCGGCATGGAGATGTCGGATCTCATTCCGCACATGTGTTCGATTGCGGACGACATCACTCTTATCCGGTCGATGCAAACCAAAGTCAACAATCATTTACCGTCCATGTATGCGCTCAATACAGGGATCGGAGTGGGAGGACGAGCAAGCCTTGGGAGTTGGTTGACGTATGCGCTTGGTACCGAATCGCAGGAGTTGCCTGCGTTTGTTGCATTGACGCATCCGTCTGGAATGCCGCTCATCGGTGGCGAGAATTGGACCAACGGAGCATTGCCGTCCATTTATCAAGGGACGGTTGTGCGGCCCAAGGAGCCGAGAATACTCAATTTGGATCCTCCCCCATTCTTAAAGGGCAAGGCGCAGGCTGATCAGTTGGCTTTTCTGCAACAATTCAATGCGATGCATTTGGCAAACCATCCAGGTGAAAATGATTTGTCGGCGAGAATCGCAAGTTACGAGTTGGCGGCCAAAATGCAGTTAGCTGCGAAAGACGCATTTGACATATCGCAAGAATCGTTAGACACACAGCGGATGTATGGAATCGATCAGGACGTGACTCGCGACTATGGTACACGCTGTTTGATTGCGAGGCGATTGGTAGAGCGTGGAGTTCGATTCGTGCAGATCTTTAACAATGGTCAATCGTGGGATCATCACGATTCGATTGTGACCAATTTGCCCAAGCGTTGCAACGAGATCGATCGGCCGGCCGCCGCGCTGGTCAAGGACCTAAAGCAACGAGGCTTACTCGATACGACGATCGTGCATTGGGGTGGAGAGATGGGTCGCTTGCCAACGATTCAAGTGCCACCGAACGGGAACGTCCGCGAAAAGGTAGGCCGCGATCACAACACTTACGGGTTTAGCCAGTGGGTGGCAGGCGGCGGGTTCAAAGCTGGCTATGTGCATGGCAAGACAGACGATTTTTCGCACTATGCTATCGAGGGCATTGTGTCACATCACGACTGGCTCGCAACCGTGCTGCATCAATTTGGAATCGACCATTCGCAGTTGCGGTTTAAGACCGGCGCAAATCAGGTTTCTCTGGTTCAATCCGCGACCGCCCAAGTTGCCAAGGAACTACTTGCATAGAGAAACACAGAAAAAATCTGTATTCGCATCGGGAGAAGGAATCCTCGTTAAATGGTCGCACCGAAAATCTGACCTACGATCTTGATGGAACAGTCAAAGCCACACCTGCATTGTCTCAAGAATTGCAAGAAGCTTGCGATGCGCGATGCCCCAAACTTCGTTCCTTCGTTGGGC
>JBEBHM010000532.1:0-6179 GCA_040080875.1 Pirellula sp. | reverse complement strand
GGGTGCAAAGAAGTTAGTTGCGTTAGGTATGAATGGAGTGGATCGTCATTTTGTTGATTTTCTGGCCGTAAGGACTGTTGCTGCATGAATCCCGAGATAACCGTCAATCAGATTCGCCTCGTCGACAAGATCGCGGTCGAGCAATTCGGCATGCTTAGTCTTGTACTGATGGAGAATGCGGGACGCGGCGCTGCGGATCTGGTCAATTCACTAACTCCATCCAGCCATCGCGTCCTCGTGCTTTGCGGCCCGGGCAACAATGGTGGCGATGGTTTGGTCATCGCAAGACATCTCGACGCTTGCCATCGACAAGTGAGCGTCTTGATCGTCGGAGATCGGAACAAGCTGTCACGTGATGCTCTCTCGAACCTTTTGATCCTCGAAAAGACGTCGGTTCCTATCGAGTGGCTGGCACCTAATGCGGCCTCGACAGATGCTTGTCTTTACGATGTTTGTCTTCACAGGGCGATGATCTCGATAGAGAATACGCAAGTGATTGTCGATGCTTTGTTGGGAACGGGAGCCCGAGGAAGCCCACGCGGCACAATGGCCAATCTGATTGACGGTTCGAATCGATCGGCGGCGTTTCGAGTTGCGATCGATATCCCAACGGGATTGGATGCCGAGTCCGGCGTGGCCAGCGAGCCGACATTTCGAGCCGATTACACGCTGACGTTTGTGGCCTGCAAAACTGGATTCAGGAAATCGGGCGCCGCTAATTGGCTTGGGAAAGTGCTTGTCTTACCCATCGGAGTGCCGCCGCAAGCGATCGAAATCGCTTTGGAGACGGCTGTGTAACTCGGTAAGTGGCAGAGTTTGCATGAAAGCGATTTGGCCAATCGTTCGAAGCATTTCCGAAAACGATTGGGACAATCGTTCGACACTTATAGATCATCCGAATCCAGCGATAGCGGTTCCATCACTTTGGTGTTTCGTTCGACGGCAATCACTACGGTTTGCTCGTCGACACCATCGCGACTCTTGGCGGTTGCGGGAAGCACTTGACGACGATCCGGGAGAGGCATACGAATCGAAAACGTGCCGTCGTTTCGAACTTTGACGGGTTCGGTTCCAACGGTGACGTGCGCTTCGGGATGAGTTGAACCGAAAACAACGAGTTCCGCATCGACATCGAAATGAAAATGCTTGTGTCGCTTGAGCGAGCCTTCGGCTCCGCTTCCAAATTGCGATAGGACGTCGGCGTCCATCGTGCGTTTAAGTCGTTCCTCAAACACTTCGGTCAGGTCGCCGGTTTGTGTATCGTCGCTATAGCCACCGCTCATGGAGTAGACGTGTTCGGCATCTTTGGCGATGTCCGCCCAATGGTCGTCTGAGGATTCCTTTCCGCCTGGGACAGGAGTTGCGACGGTATTGCTTCGTGCTAGCTCGTAGAATCGATCACTGGAACTTAGATAGCCCATCAAAACCCGATAGCGGCTCGGTGGATTCTCGACCTCGATGTACCAGTTGCGAACACCGCCATGGATTTCGATATCGCGGAAAACCATTTCGGCATTGCTCGTGGTGCCGGAGTCATCCATTTTCAGGAGGCGCAGGATCGGCTTGACGGTGTGCCAATTCTCGGCGAGGGAAACTTTGGCTCGATCAACAGTTTGGCGGGTGATATCCCAATGAGCGTGAAGCCAATAGGCGTCTCGCACCATAAGGATAAGACGATCTTTACCTTTGACCACCGGCGGCACTGGAGTATTCAAGACGAGGGAAGGTTTAGGGGCCGATTGTGCCAGGTCTTTGCGAAGCTCTTTTTCGGCTTGGGCAAGTCGGATTTTGGCAACGATTTCTGGCTTGGTATTGGATGGTGGCGGAATCTCCAGCTGTTTCTTTGGCGGGATTTTTTTGACTTCTTTGGGAGCCGCGATCATTTTCGAAGATTTCGCCGCATGGGTTTGCACGGGCCGACCGCTATGCTTGGGAGAGTTTTGCTGTAGAAGTATTGGTTTTGGCGGATTTTGTTTCAGGGCGGCGAGAGCAGCGTTCGGTTTTTTTGCGATTGCGGTGGATACCCCGTTGCGTCCAGATCCTGGCTTTGACGCAACTTTGATTGATTTTTTTGTAGTTTGGATGAGCGGGGCTGGTTTCTTGGTTGATTTGGTTTTCGCGGAGGATTTTGGAGTCTTGTCAGCGGTCGGTTTCGACGCTTTGACAGCGGTTTTTTTGACGTTTTTGGTGGTTTTTACGACAGCCTTTTTCACAGACTTGGGAGTTTTTACTGGTTTCGCAACCCTTTTTGGGATCGCTGCGGGCGATTTTTTCACCGGAGTTGCCTTGACCTTGGCCGCAGTTTTCTTAGTTTTTGTAGACAAGTCGCAACTCCTGGAGCTAAAAACCGACGATTACGGATTGAAACCGCATATGCCGATGGCGTGCATTATTCAAATGGCCGACCGTTTTAGCATGGAGTGCTATCAGCGGTGGTGTGGTGGCACTCAGTATGCTCTGGAAGGGCTTCGTTTTCTAGCCTTTAGCAAGGAAATGATTGGCCAATCTGCAGAAGAGCATGAAAATTTGTCCGGTAAAGACACGTCCCTATTTTGTTGTTTGGATCGAAAATGGCGAATGAAACGAAAATGCCGACGGGGGAACTTACTCGATCCGAAATTGCCTTCAGGATCGGCAGTGGAACTTTAGCAGTGATCGGAGTGCTCGTTGTTCCTACATGGATCGGTTTGTATTTCGACAAGCAGGCGGGCTGGTTTGTTTTCATGCCATTGGGATTGATCGTGGGGATGTTGGGGGCGTTGGTGATCTTGATTCGTTTAGCGCAGAAATGGACTCCGGTGGCGAGACGATCAAAAAACGAGATCCCGTTTGACGAAATCGTCGAAAACGATGACCGCGATGATGAACGCAATCATGGACGCTAGCGGTTGGAGTACGTGACTGATTTCGGAGGGTCCGCAAGTCGGTGGAAAATAGCTTGAACAAGGAACGACGATATTGGATTCCAATACGGGCGAAGAAGATGGCCGGGAACATCCTTCACGACAGCTGTCGAGCGAATCGATACGTCTTTCACGATTGTTCAATCGGTGGTTGGTAGTGAGCACTATCCTTCTCGGGATTGTCTGGGTTTTGGTCGTTCCCGCTTTCCTTTCGATGATCGGCATTGGTAAGGGAAGCAGTCCGTTGCCGAGTGCTTTGGCGGCAGTGGGTTCGGCGACCATCACACTGGCAACAGTAATTTGGTCGAGTGGGAGATTTGCGAAGGTATTTCCGGTGGCGTCGGTGTTGTTGACAGTCTCATGGCGGTTAATGGGTACAGGTGGAATGGCGGCCGTCAGCGCTGCGACAAAATGGCCTGAGCACAAATCATTTTGCTTTTGGTTATTGGGCTGTTATTTTTCTTTTTTCTTATTAGAATCCGCCTTCTCAATTGCCCGGATAGGATACCTCTCACGTCGATAACTGCATCGAATGTCAGATCTGCTGCTCCACATCAAAGACAGTTACTACTTTGAACTGCCAAAGGTCTTTTGGAAGAGCAACGTTACGGAGGTTAGGAAATTCCCAAGTTGGTTGATTCGGATTGATGATTCGTATCAGAACTGGGAGGCAGATTATCTGTTGAGCCAATTGCCGGTCGTTGGTGCAACCGTCCATGACTTGACGGGGCTCAAAGATAGTTGGCTCCAATGGCAACACGAAAAAGGAAACTATGCTCGTCCGCTAGATGAGTTTGTGGACCAGAAAGTTGTGGATCTCAAGGCCCGGGCGATCAAGTGGGCAAAGCGGAATGCCAAAGAGGCCCAAGAACCAGTTCAAGCGTATCTTGCTTCGACGGACAATGCAGAGCCATATCGTTGGGCTTATACGATGTTGTCCAAGCCCGAAGCAGCACAGAAGTGGGCCAACTTGAAGGCCAGCGTCAATACGCCTGATTATCTAGGCAAATACGTTTACCAGTCCGGAGAGGCCAACTGGAGCGCAGACAAAATCGCGAAGTACAACAAAGCATTGGACGGAAAAGTACTAATTCCTCAACCGCTAGGCACTTTGCGAAATGCTTATGAACCTGCGAGTGGATTTTGCATTTCCCGCTTCATGATTATTGAGGTCTGCGTTGCAATTTTCCTGATCCTTCTCCTGAGTTGGCTCGGACGTCGCGTCGTCAACGGGGATGCGCCCAAGGGTAAATTGTGGAATGCGGTCGAAGGGTTGATGGAATATGTTCGCAAGCAGGCATTCGTGCCGGCTATGGGCGAAGAAGACTCCAAGAGATTTTTGCCTTTCCTGTGGACTTTGTTCGTTTTTATCTTCGCCATGAATTTAGCTGGGATGATACCCTTTGTGGGATCTCCGACGGCATCGTTAGCGGTCACCGGATCGCTGGCATTGGTGGTGTTTATCATTGGAGTGGTGTGCGGTGTGCGCGCCATGGGGCCCATAGGATATTTGAAAAACGTTTGCCCTGCGCTGGGTCTGCCCCCAGTGATGGCGATTGTCATAGTCCCTCTGCTTTGGACCATTGAGTTTGTCTCATTGTTCATGAAGCACGGCATCCTGGCTTTGCGGCTTTTGGCCAACATGGTTGCTGGTCACGCGGTCTTGCTTGGGTTGATGGGGTTGGCGATTGGCGTGCATGCATATGCCATGTCAACTCCAACTTGGTCCTTGCTAGCGGGAGTGACTGCGATCGGAATGGTTTCGATGAGTTTGTTGGAATTGTTCATCGCGTTTTTGCAAGCCGCCATGTTCACGTTTTTGGCGGCACTTTTTATCGGTAGCTCGCTTCATCACCATTAAAGATCCATTGGAATATCGTCCTTTCGGTTTCGGCCGATCGGTTTTTGTCTAACTCGTCTCGAATGCACGTTTTACTGTCCTAGGAGAATCCGAAGTGTTTTCAGTTGTACGCACAGCCTTCACGGCCATTGGTGTTTTTCTCGCTTTCGCTGCTACTGCGTCTGCCCAGGGTACTGGAGGAGGTGGCGGGGTTCCCGGTGCCATCGGTGCTGGCTTGGCGGTGATTGGCGCCGGTATCGGAATCGGCTTGGCGGCGAAGGGTGCTCTTGAAGGCATTGCTCGTCAGCCCGAAGCTGCTGGTACTATCCAAATCAATATGATCATCGCTGCTGTGTTCGTCGAAGGTGCCGCATTGTTCGCGATCATCGTTGGACTCTTGCAAGACCCGTTCGCTTGATCGGTGAACACGGCTTTCCGTAAGTTGAGTTGTTTTGCAAATCGTTTTCGCTCGGTCGGAGTTCCATGATGTATCCATCCTTTCGTTCCGCGATCAGTGCGGCATTGATGTGTGTCACCCTTTTTTGTTTATGCGTCGAGGGAAGCCGTTCTCTGTATGCGAGTGACGAAAAAGGTGCTTCGGGAGAACATGCGGAACACGATCCGACACATGGGAATGCGACCAAAATGCAATCGCACCCATTGGAGTTTCGGTCCGATCAAGCCCTCTTCACTTTGATCGTCTTTGGATTGCTGTTGGCGGTACTTTACGCATTAGCGTGGAAGCCTTTGATGCAAGGGCTCGATCTGCGAGAAAAAACGATTGCGGCTCAGATTGCCGATGCAAAGCAAGCGTCTGATGCCGCTGCCGCCAAGCTCGTTGAGTATGAAGCTAAGCTGAAAGATGCGGCGATTCAAGCTCAAGATTTGGTGGCACAGGCCCGAAAGGACGCCGTGGCAGTTGGAGAGCGAATCCGAGCTGAGGCGCAGGCTGAAGCAGTTAGGCAGCGCGATCGATCCCTTGCAGAAATCGAGTCCGCCAAGCAATCGGCTTTATCGGAGTTGACTAACAAAAGCACCGATATGGCTTTTGCTTTAGCTCGTCGAGTGGTGGGGCGTGAGCTTCGCCAAGAAGATCATCAAAAGCTAATCAACGAAGCAATGAATCGTATGCCTAGCCAAAACTAGTTCCAATGGACTTGACGACGTGGACTCTCATTGGGGCTCCACACGGAATACGAGCGCACGGCGATCGTAACTCGTTGCTGATGCTGTAAAATCTTCAATCCCTTTCCTCCCTCCCCGGTTTCACCAAAAAACAATGCAAGAGCCTACCAAGCAAATTGCGACTGTCTTTGATAGTGAGCAACAACATGTGGGAGAAGTGTATGCAAAGGCATTGCTTGGGGCAGCAAAGGCCGAAAACAAGATTGATCGAGTTGCGGAAGAACTAGAGTCGTTGGTGAAAGACGTTTATC
>JBEBHM010001297.1:0-1589 GCA_040080875.1 Pirellula sp. | reverse complement strand
TACGTGCTCGATTGCTCGATGGTTTGGCGATACCTGCACATCCGTTGGCGATTACCGCTTCAAGGCGTTTGGACGAACGCCGACAAAGAGCGTTGACACGCTATTACATTGCGTCAGGAGTTGGCGGGATTGCGATCGGAGTGCATACGACACAATTTGCGATTCGCGACCCCAGCGTCGGTCTATTCAAGCCCGTCTTGGAGCTTGCCGCCGAAGAGATGGACCGTGCCAAACTGCCGCTCGTACGCATCGCAGGTGTGTGTGGCCCAACAGCGCAGGCGATCAGCGAGGCCGAACTGTTGGCTGAACTGGGCTATCACGCCGGCCTTCTCAGTCTAAGTGCCCTGCGAACAGCAGATGACGACAGCTTGATCGCTCATTGCCAGACCGTTTCGCAGATCATTCCGATCGTAGGGTTCTATCTACAACCCAGTGTGGGTGGTCGAATACTTTCGTATGCGTTCTGGCGTCGCTTCGTGGAAATCGAGAACGTTGTTGCGATCAAGATCGCTCCGTTCAATCGATATCAAACTCAGGACGTCGTTCGAGCAGTCATCGGAGCGGGGCGGAGTGACATCGCCCTTTACACGGGCAATGACGACAATATCGTAGCTGATTTTCTAACCCCTTTCAGCTTCGAAGGGAAACAACAACGCATTGTAGGTGGATTGCTTGGGCACTGGTCCGTTTGGACCAAGCGCGCCGTCGAGCTGTTCCATGAATGCCGCATTGCCAATGCGACGCCGGAACTATTACGATTGGGAGTGGAAGTCACCGATTGCAACGCCGCATTCTTTGACGCGGCCAACGGATTTCGTGGATGCATCGCTGGCTTGCACGAAGTGTTGCGCAGGCAAGGTCTGCTTGAAGGAATTTGGTGCCTTGATCCCAAGGATTCGCTCAGTCCTGGCCAAACGGATGATATCGATCGCGTTTACCGATCCTATCCGCACCTGCATGACGATGAATTCGTTGCCAGCCAATTGGATGAGTGGCTAAGTTGAGGGTACGCGAAGTGGACGGTGTAAATAATAACCGATTTAAGAAGCTCAAATTGCACTCGACGTTCGCCGTCCAGATGTTACGGTTGTGACGGAATTAATTTAGAGAGGATGTCGCTGGCGATCACTCGATCGAAGCGAGACAGTTTATCGAGCCAATCGCTAAGATTCCCATTCTCCGGAATTTCTCCATGCAACTCCAAGTATCGAACGAGCTGGCTTTGCGAAAGTGCCGCATAGAGATGCATTTGTTTTCGAAAACACTCTCGGTCCTTATCGTATGGTCCGATTCGCATTGGTTGTTTGCGTCCGTCCGGCAACACAACCGCCTTTTCTGAATTTGCTCGCATTCGATTCATCGTGAACTCGTGATAGAGCTGAAATCGTTTTCGAACCTCCGCCTCTTGTATCTCGGTCATTTCGAGATAGAGCGCTCCGACTGGATGAGCCAAAAAATTGTGGGTTCTCGCAGGCATTCGTAAAAACACCTTTTGCTCTACCGGAGAAACAATCTCAAAAATCTTTTTTGCGGTGTCGCGTTCGCCTTCTAATTCGGCTTTGAAATAATTTACCAACAATCGATTTTGT
>JBEBHM010001296.1:0-1592 GCA_040080875.1 Pirellula sp. | reverse complement strand
CTGGTATCGATATTCAAGTTGCCAAGTCGCTTGAGGGCAGTGGTCCCGCACTTTGGATCCCTCAGTTGACATTGACCCATCTTACTCAAGCTGCGAAAAGATCAACCGTGACGCGATAGCGCATGGTTTTGGAAGTTGACAGCCGCTACGCACTAGCATGCTGTTCGTGATCACATAGCGGCATGGAAGTGCCAAACAGGCAGGACGCCAAAAAAGTGACATTCCCCGGTTTTACGAGAAAGCGAGAACGGAGCACGATATGCATCGTTGTATTGCTTTTAGTGTTACCCACCGGTTGCAGCCTTAGTGGCTTTCGAGACGGAATGGACACGGTTATCGGCCCGGATGACCCAAACGCGATTTCACATGTATCATCCAATCACAATGGCAAGGGCCTTCACTACCTGTCCAGAGGAAAGTTTGGCAAAGCGGAGACCCATTTTCACAAAGCGCTCAATAGCGATCCCCGCTCGGCAGCGGCACACAATAACATCGGCAATATGATGCTTTCACGTCATGAGCTCTATCAAGCGGCATGGGAATTCCAGCGAGCGTCCGAACTAGCCCCCGGCTCAATCGAGCCAATCATCAATTTGGGACTCGTTCATGAAGAGGGAGAGCGACTGGACGAGGCGGTCAACTACTACCGTCGCGCAATCGAAATTGAACCGAACAATGCGATCGCGGTTGGCAATCTAGTGCGAGTCTTGGTCAAACTAGATGCTGACTCTATAGAAATACATGGACTACTCGAACACTTGATCTTCGTGGATTCCCGTTGTGAGTGGCTGGAATGGGCTGAGGAATTAATTGCTACGCGATACAGTCTTATGGGACGGCCCCGAGGTCAATTTCAGGCTCAGTCGACTGACGGTTTCTATCAACCGCAAACGCCTCAGGGTGAATCGCTTGTCATGCCCGAAGCAATTCAGTGGGCACCGGAGTCGAATTCCCCTGCGGGAGTAAATCCTGGTTCAAACTATTGGCCATCAGGCCACGAACCGCTCGACAATTTACCAGCTCCATCAGAACCAAATCCGCCACCGCCTTCGATAAATGAATTGCGACCGCCAGAAAGTGCTAATGTACCAAGTGTGTCCCATGGCTTCGGCTCCCTTTTCCCGGTAGAAAATGTCTCAATTCCTTTGCGCAAATTCCAGGTTGTAGCACCAGCTGATCCGATCTCGTTGCCGAACAATTCTTTCCCCGAGCCCAGACCATGAGTATGTGGTCTGAAATCACCAACCGCAACGCCCTGACGTGCAATTCCGGGACTAGTCCGCAAACATCACGACGATACCCGCGTGCTAACGAGTTGCGTCTTTTGTTCGCGTTGTTTGCATTCGTGGTAAACATGCATCACAATCCGTTGGGCGCACAACAGCCAGCACCCGTCGCTCCCTCGGGAACGGTGAAGCTAAACCTTCGCGGCGAAACTCCGATTGCCACGCTGATTGAATATGTGAGTCAACGGCTCAATATTCGGTTCATCTATGACGAGTCGCTAGCTCAAACGAAGATATTCCTGCAAGCACCAGATGAAATCCCCGTCGCAAGTATGATGGATCTACTTCAGAGTGCACTCCGAATCA
>JBEBHM010000531.1:0-6192 GCA_040080875.1 Pirellula sp. | reverse complement strand
AGATTCGCAACTTTGTTACGCTGCAAGCGAATACGCTTGCATTTCATATCGCTTCATCCAACTAAGAAGAGGACTGCACAATGCCGGAAGATTCCAAAATCTGCCGGAACATCGATCTTCGGCATTGCTCATCCTGGCGATGGGTTCGGCCAACGCGCGCATGAACCAAGATACATCGCTCAGTCGCATCCGATAAATGCTTGATCTAGCCATATACGTTTTCAGTTCGCTTTCGGTGGGAGTGCAAGGCGACTTATCGGCGTTTTTCCTGGCAGGAAACAGATTCCACCACCGCTTCGCAACTTCTTCGTCCGACCAAGTTGCAACAACATCGGGCCGGTTGCGAATCAGAATATGGACATGATTGACCATGATTGCATACGAGAGGCAGTCGAGCGCGAACGACGCTGCAAGTTCTTTGAGTTTGTCTTCGATCCATTTGCGGCGATGGTGGAACGATTTTCCGGAGACTGGATCATCGCCACATAACCATGCGCGCCGTACAGTTCGGTTCACGGCATGATAAATACCTACTTCGGAATCATCGAAAATATCCCGTCGATTTTGCCTAGCCACGACAAGCACCTCCTGAAGTTACAGGAACAGAATTGAACGGAAAAAATGTTACCCAACGGGAAACCATCCGTCAATAACTATGGCTGGCCCCACGAAGAGCCCGCTAGAGGCATTTGAATCGTCGAGATAACCAATTGCGATCGCTTGCCCTCCCGATCGATCATGGCGCATCATCCATCCCCATTTTCCTTTTTCGGATTATGGTGTTATGGGCCTCAGCAGGAATCCGCGTTGCTCGCTGATCGGACGCGGAATGTGCATGAAGCCGACAATGTCCCCGTTGTCGTTGATGTCGAAAGCTTGTTGCAAGTTCTTGTCGCCAACCGCCGTGATCGTGTTCAGATTCGTCATCGTCCCATTGGCATAAACGAAGGCAAATTGTCCGCCGCGTTTTCCAGACGAATGGCCGACGATCTGCTCAGCCCGATTGACGCCGAGGGCCATGCTATAGTTTCCGCCGAGCGTTCCCAGGACCGTGGTGGGATTCGCGGCATTGCCAGTCCGCCAGACCACTCCGCGTTGGCTGTCGGCTGCATCGTACTGCCCTGCCTCGTTGCGGTAGGAGTTGCCAACGACGGCTAGTCGCGCATCTCCGAGCGGGTAATCGTTGAGCGCCGACACATCGGCACCATAGAATCGCGGCGTTGGGTCCATCGGTTTGAGTTTAAGCGTCGTCCCTTCAAACCAGCCGATAACCGGATAAGAGTAATCGCTCAGCTTGCCAGCCATGACACCATAGTTGTTGATGTCGTAGGGGAAAAAGTTGCCGAGACGCAGGGGCTGGCTCACGGTCAGGTCGACATTTACCTGCCACATCGCTCCCTCACCTTTGATGCCCAAAGGATGCGTCGGATCGACAGGGGTCGCGACATCCAAGCTGCCAATGATCGTTCCCGCATCGTTGATCCCGCTGGGGAACGTGTTGCGATTGGCCGAACCGGGAAGCTCCTGGTAGGGCGAAGGCAATCCGGGCACATGGACGTAGGATGGAAATATCCAGTTGCCATTGTCATCCTGCGTATTCGCCCAACGGTTTCGACCGACGCTGATCCCGTATTGATTTAAGCCCACCGGCTCCAATTCACGCGAGAGAGCAGGAATTCCCAAGTCAATCGGATTGTTGGCCGGAAACTTGCCGTCGGCATCGATGTTCCATCGGGCGGGACTTGGGTGGTTAGGGGAGGTCCCTGCTGTCCCCGTATAGGAGATTCCGAGGATCAGGGACTCGCCAGCGCTATCCCGATTCGTAATGAACTGCCCCTGGCTTTGGTTGTAATTTGCGTCGGGAAACCCCAACAAGTCAGTTAGCGTGTACTTGTATGTCACGCCTGGCTTCTTCTGGGCCATGACGGGGCCTGGTGCCAGCCAGAGCATCGCAAAAAAAGTAAAGGTCAGCAATGACAAAGGGCGGGAACGGTTCATGGGACACCTGTTGGGGGAAACGGGATACGATGTTGGGGAAATCGGAATTGACCTGCGCATGGGGGTAGAAAATCAAACAACCTCGAAACGAATGCGGCGCCACCTTGTTGGGAAGGTGCTGCTACCCAGCAACGCGAGGTCGGCTTGACGATCGAGGCGTGGATTCACGGGCTGCTGTTCAGCCAAGCGGGGTTCCAAACCGGACACAATTCTAAGGCACGGGACGAATCTGTTCGCGTGACGTTCACTGGCGGGCCGATCCCCGAGCGGTCCACATAGAAGATGTCGGTCGTCCATTTGGTACCGACCTGACGGGCATCACCGAATCCAATCAGCGTGCTGTCCGGTGACCATGATGGGCGAACGACATCGCTGAGTACCGAGGCGACTTGCCAGGAAATTCCGCTCGCCAGGTGCATAACGTCGATCCTCCGCCCGGAACCGAGCGGTTCTTCTATGCCGGGCGACACTGACAACGCCAGAAATTGGCCATCGGGGGACCAGACCGGCTGACGTTCGACCCAGTCGCGGGAGTTGGTGGCCAGCATCCATCCACCCGTCGTTAAGTCGCCGTTGGGATCGATGTTGATATCTGCCATTCCTATATCCGCACCTCTCCCGCCATCCGGACCATTTCCATGAACCGTAAAGGCAATCTTTCCCTGATAACCCGGTTGGTCCGGACGAAGATCGGGTGAACAGCAGGGATGCACGAAGCCGGCATAGATTGGATGAAATCCTTGTTCGCGGATCATCTCAACGTCCCCTGTCGAAACAGAGAGTGCCCAGATCGATCCTTCGGATGCATAGATGATCCGGCTTCCGTCAGGCGACCAGCTCAAGGACTCGCTACCGCCATTCCCCATCTCGGGTGGCGGGACGTAAAAATCGACATA
Organism: Pirellula sp.; assembly: GCA_040080875.1. Classification (GTDB taxonomy): domain Bacteria; phylum Planctomycetota; class Planctomycetia; order Pirellulales; family Pirellulaceae; genus JBKCUI01. Next base: position 3,298 of record JBEBHM010000531.1, on the reverse strand, counting down.
TGAACGCAATATAACGGGGGGGCCGCTCCCATCGGACGGCACTGCCATGATGTCACCCCAGATGTATCGCGTATCATAGGGACGAAAAAATGCGATGTGTCCCTGATATCCGGCGATCGCGGGATTCATGTCGGGCGACCAGGTCGGGGCGAGGTCTTGACTAGCCCCTGCCGAAGTCAAGCGAACTTTGGCACTGCCATCGATCTTCGTAAGAAACAACCCGCCACTAGAGCCATCTTGATAGACAAAGGCGGGATTGTTCAGGGTGATTGTTCCACCGCCACCAGGTTTCTTCTGGGCCATGACCAGGCCGGGTGCCAGCCAGAGCAGCGCAAATATAGTGAAGGTCAGCAATGACAAAGGTCGAGAGAATTTCATAGGACACCTGGAGATGAAAGTTGGAGTTAGGGGGATTGTGGGAACGAACGATTTGCGGCGTAAGGACGGGAGTAAGGGCTATTGCGGCTTCAGGACAACGGGGCGATGTATTGCTCCGTCCCAGCCATTTCCAGCGATCCAACCTGCATCGTTGATCGACGTGAGATAGTTTGCCTCCATCGTTAGCGAAGGTGTTGCCTTTTCCAAATCGATCACGCTCGACCCTTTCCACAACACTTCAGTCCAACGATTGAGGATATGGCTTCTCGTGGCGAAGACACTCACACTGCCCACAACCTGGGGAACGGTCAGATTGTTCAGCGCGGCCGCACGATAGCTGCGCGAGTATTCACGACTGTTATTCACGAGCTGTGCTAAAGGTTGATTGACCAGAGTGCCAGCGCTGTTGACGAGCAGAAATGCTTCGCTATACGGTGCGCGGTGACCGCAGATGTCGCCGTTTTCGTTGACCGCAAAGGACTTGCTGTACGAAAGACTGGGAAACAAATCCAGCGTCGACTGCAGACTGAGTTGAACTCCGTTCCAGCCAAGCTGCCAGCGCATCGCTCGCGCACTAATGCTCCCCACAACGGTCAATTGCTTGTTGATATCCACGGCCGCGGATTGAAATTCATCAACGTCCGCTGTGGCGTATGCAGACCCCAGTTCGCACGCGTCCGTGATTTCGTCATCCACGGTGATGCCCCACGCCACCGCATGGGTTAGTGCCAGTCCACCTGCGAAGTATTCGACGTATCGACCGACCACGACCGCCTTGAGTCCAGAGTATTCAGTCGGCGGATTACTTACGGCGATCGCATCACCTTCGACCTGAACTGCCAGGGGGTTGAGCGGAACTGGAAGTACCTGTGGTGCCGCCAGTGTGTTCATCCAGACGACGGGTTTCCAGCCGGTTCCCGTGGAGTAATCACCTAAAGCTCCAACGATGATCCCCTGGTCGTTGTTTCCCACGGCATCACTGTCAAATGCGACAAGAGTGTTTCCGATCATCAACGTCGAATCTAAAGCGGTCGTCGTTACAATGCCTTGACTATTGAGACTCCAGTGAGTTGCCACGAGAAGTCCAGTTGGCGATACGTTTCCAACCATTTCTCCCGAGGCATTGATGCTATGGACGAGCCCTACCGAATCGGAAAGTGGAATGATTGTATAGCTCGACCCGCCAGGTTTCTTTTGAGCCAGCACTGGGCATGGTGCCATGCAGACCAATACAACGAGGGTCATTACCGGCACAGACAAAGGGCGGGAGAGGTTCATGGGGCAGCTGTAATCACCGAAGAATTGCCAAGATCTCATTTTGTATTTTCCCAGCGACCTTGAACTTGATGCGAATGCATCGCGTGGTCGAATCGTTTGAATAATGTTCATGATATTGATCCAGTGGGTACGTAACTTTCGGAAAGGATTTCGAGGGACTCGTTCAAAATGGCGATCGCCGTTTCGGTCTTTAGGTCGTGCGTTTCATAAAGATGCACTTGTAAGAACGAATCGTCCTTTACTTTCCTAAAAAACGTTTGACCTGCTGTACTTAGTGGCGATTTCGACGGTAAGTTTGCGTCATCGAACAGCAGATTTATTTAAGAACAGATTCAATTCACGAAATGGAAAAACCAAAATCGCAATAAGAAGGCAGAATTGGGAGCCGAGCCAACTAGAAAAGTCACTTGGCAAAAGGAGCCAAGTCGTTTCGATTGAATTCGACTCGCATCGAAGTCTTTGCCTTTACTGTATTTCGCTCCGACAGAGGCGTCTGGTTCCAATCCAAGCCCATTGCCGCCAGCTGTTCACGCATGGCGCGGATATCCCACACACAACATCCTGAGTGATCGGCCGCAGCTACGAGTTGCGATCCGTCCTGGGTAAATTTCAAATCAACATGGACAGGAGGCCGTTCTGGCATATCCAGCATCCCAACACGGCGTCCCGCTTGGACATCAATCAACGTAATGCCGACACCCCATATACTCACTGCCGCCATCTGATTATCAGGAGTAAAGGCAACAACCCACGGAGTCTCGCCTTCAAAGGAAACTGCATTTCGTAACGTCCAAGAAGCCACGTCCCAGATTTGCAATTGGGAACTGCTGATCGTAATCAGCGTTCGGCTATCTGGACTAAAACAGATCGGTCCGGCAAGTGAGTTAGAAATTTCTCCAACGTTAGTTGACAAATCGGCCACTTGCAAACCGGTGTCTGCCTGCCAAATGCGAACAATTCCATTACTCGAGGCAGCGGCCCATTGGCCATCAGCACTAAGTGCCACCATCGACGTATTACTACCGCCAAATTCCCTGGACATATTTCCATTGTGTAACTGACGGCGCTGCCATCCCACTTCGGTCTTGGCGAAAAGCCATGGATCATTGCGATAAAATGCGTCAGCGACCATCGCTTTACCATCGCTACTAAGATGAACCGATCGCAGATTTCGCAGCGATTCTTCAACAGAAGAGGGTGTTCCGAACTGAATCACTGTCCCGCTGTTGTCGTTGGTCGAATGAATTGGAAATTGGAACAAGCCCTTTTCGCTTGCAATCAAAAGTCCATTTAATGAAGGATGGAAAGCAACTCCATGAATAATTCCAATCGGAAGATGGGCTAGTTCAACAAGTCTTTCCAAATCCCACAAACGAACGCCGTCATCATGACAACTTGCCATCAAACGGCCTCCCGTCGCGATCGATACGGAGCAGGTCATTCCTCGCGAAAGCCAACGATGCGAGGAAGGTAACACTACCTCGGAGATTGAGAGCTCAAGTCCTTTCTGAATGGCAATTCGAGTTCCGTCAACGTTGAAATTGGAAAAAACGCCATCAAATCGCATCAATTGATGGCCGCTAATGCTATCCCAAAGTCGCGATGTCCCATCCCAACTTGACGATCCAAGGCATAATCCTGC
>JBEBHM010001295.1:0-1595 GCA_040080875.1 Pirellula sp. | reverse complement strand
TGGGCAAGGTGCAGAAGGCAAACTAGATCACTCGCAACTACTTACCGATCCAGAAGAAGCAGCCGATTTTGTCAGGAAAACTGGTGTAGATGCACTGGCGATAGCCATCGGCACCTCGCACGGCGCATACAAATTCACTCGCCCACCCACAGGTGACACTTTGGATATTAAGCGCATCAAGGCGATCCACGCCCGCATCCCCAATACCCACTTGGTAATGCATGGTTCTTCTTCTGTACCGCAAGAATGGTTGAAAATCATTGACCAGTTTGGCGGTGACATGGGGGAAACCTACGGCGTGCCAGTTTCGGAAATAGTCGAAGGTATCAAGCATGGTGTGCGAAAAGTTAACATCGACACAGACCTGCGCATGGCATCTACTGGCGCGGTACGTCGTCACTTGGCACAAAACCCCAAAAATTTCGATCCACGTAAATTCTTGGCAGAATCAACTATAGCCATGAAGGAGATTTGCAAGGCGCGTTATGAAGCCTTCGGTTCTGCTGGCCAAGCTTCGAAAATAAAAGCATTATCACTGGATGCGATGGCCCTTAGGTACACCAAAGGTGAGCTCAAAGCTATCGTCAAATAATTCAATGTAAATACAATTAAAAAAGCGGTTTTCGAACCGCTTTTTTCTTATCCCGAGAATTTCCTGTTTTTTTATCGAACATCCTCCCAAAAAACACAATATTAAAGTAGACCCTAAGCACCGACTGATTTTTGTGGAGTCGGGTGGCCTCTAACCGCAAAGAAGACTGAGCGGCGCGATTAGTTGTGTATTTGGATGTGCCTGGGCGTATTTTACCCCCGGAAACTTTTGTGCCAGGACACAAATCCTAGCCAAGAGGTAAAACGCTTCACAGTCAACACAGGTAGGTTTGCACCTCGAATTGCGGTGCATTTTGGAGTTCGATGCACGTCGCGCCCGGATCACTATCATCATCGCCAATGATGTCTGAAACCACGTTGGTCAGTTGCACATTCATCCGGATTAACGCTTATTGCATGTGCTGAATATGCCGACCTTGAGAGGCCAGCAATATATCGCGTTGTCGTAATGCCGCACGCAGTATGCAAATTTCATCCGTTAGGCGAAAAGTACCGGGCATAGCCCATTATAGAGTCGGCCATCAAATAGATTCAAATAGTCACTGTGCCGCCGCCTGGCGATAAGGTATGAACCTCAGCCTATAAAACTATTTGATGGCCGACTCTATAACTGTTACAGCCACGTGCAATCGAAAACATCTGGCTTGCGACCGAAAACATTTTTACCTGCCATGCATTGACGAGATTCACGGCCAATCCACGCGCTGTGGGAATCCCGTAGAGTAGTATCCAGTACACACCGTCGATACCGTATCCACGCCGCAGGGCATCAGCCAGTCCGCCCACTCCTCCCGGTTCACGTCTCGCCGCATCGTGTTCCTATCAAACGTATTACGGCCGAAGGCCGGCTGCTACGCTTATTTCATGTTAAGAGAGGCTGGAGTAGTGTCAACGCCAAATAGAAATGTCCGCTTTTCTGCAAAATAGAAATGTCCGCTTTACCCTGTTTTCCCTTTGCTACAAAGTTGCGCACCGCCCATCGT
>JBEBHM010000530.1:0-6212 GCA_040080875.1 Pirellula sp. | reverse complement strand
GGCCGTATCCCTCGCACTCGGACTCATTGCGATTCCGGTCGCGGAAATCGCGTTTGCCAACCGAATTCACCCAAAAATGGCAATCATTTGTGTGATCGCAGGCTGCATGATCCTTTGGTCGGTTATGCCTCGATTCGACCGATTTGTAGCGCCAGGGCCAAAGCTTTCAGAAAAAGACCAGCCTGAATTGTTTTCGCAAATTCGATCGATCGCCGACGCCACACAACAATCGATGCCTGTCGAGGTGTATGCAGTTCCTGAAATGAACGCATGGGTTGCCAATCGGGGCGGCGTCATGGGATTTGGGAGTCGACGAATCATGGGCTTGGGAGTTCCGCTCATGCAAGTCCTCTCGAATCAACAATTTCGAGGCGTGCTGGCTCATGAGTTCGGCCACTACCACGCCGGAGATACCAAGCTTGGACCATGGATCTACGTAACGCGTTCTGCGATCATTCGTACCGTTGTCAACTTGCTTCAGAATGGCTCATCGATACTCAGCAAACCATTCGAGTGGTACCTCAAACTGTTCCTTTGGATCACGCAAAAGGTTTCTCGAACTCAAGAGTTTACGGCAGATGCTTTGGCTGCCCAAACCGTTGGGCCCGAGGCGATGTCGAGTGCGTTAAAGGCAGTTCATTCCAATGCGATGGCGTTTCAGGCCTATTGGGAACGAGAATACGTTCCCATCCTAGCCAAAGGCTACCGAGCTCCCTTGTCCAGTGGATTTCAAGCGTTCTATTCTTCACCAACGATTCAGTCCGCGCTCGACAAAGAACTGAATGAAGAACTCAAATCCGGCAAAGCGACTTTGTACGATTCCCATCCCGCACTCAAAGATCGTATTGCGGCCATCAGTTCACTCATTGGGCCCAAGCTGCCTCTGCATGACCCGCCCTTCATTAACTGCATTCGCGACTTGGATGGACTGGAAGTGAAGATGATCGAGCATTTGGCAAGCGTGGTCAAAGAAGACATCCCGAAACGCATCGATTGGGAAAACGTAACCGAGAAAGTTTGGTTGCCACATTGGGAAGCCACCCTGTCGCAAATCGCCAAGAAAATCCCCGGCTTAAAATTATGGCAAGCGGTAGAGATGATCGGCTCCCAAGAAAATATCAAACAGCTCATTTCGGAAGAACTATCCAAACAGGTAACGGACTTCGAAGGTCGACAACAGATTGCGTGTTCCATTGTTCCAATGTCACTCTTGGTGTCTCTCGCAAAAAGCGGGTGGCACATCGAAGCGCCGGTCGGCAGGCCGGTCATAGCAGAAAAAGATGGCCTACGCATCGAGCCTTTCGACACTTTCGGAGAACTCGCCGAACGAAAACTCTCGACAGATGCAGTCAACGATAAATTGGAAGCCGCTGGAATCGACGAGGTTGTTCTTTACCCCATGTAGAGGAGTTGCTCCGCAACTCCGTGCCCTGCAACCGCTACTCCCTTACACCTTACACCTTACTCTCCTTACTCCTTACTTCCTACTCCTGCTCAATCGAGTGAAAGAGGCTGATCGCGATGAGCAGCAGATACGAGTATGGCAAGGCACAATTGCGAAAACCGAATTTGGATAAACGCAAGTTTTTCGACCTGTACGATTCAAATTGCAATTGCCTATTCAGTTCATTGAGCCTGAGGCAGGGGTGTTATAAACTAGGTATTGACGCAAGAGTTCGATAAGTTGTTTTTGTTCCCCAAATATTGTCTTGCCCCCAGTTGGCTTGTCGGCTTGTCCAACTGGAGCACAAGGCTAACAGCTAGAATTGGACTACCCCCACCCCTCTGTCCCCAGTCGGCTCGTCCGCTCGTCCAACTGGAACGCAAGGTTCGAATAGCTACGATGAATCTGATTCACCCGTGACACAAGGTCACGGGGGTCTTTCGAATCGGTCGATCGCTTCTGCTAGCATACAAACCTTGTTCACCGAGCGGCGCGAGGAGGCCGTCTCACTTTCGTCTCAAATCATTCGATGGCTTTGTGATGAGCCTGAGGCGCTAGCCGAGCTTATGATCGATCGGCTAGCGCCTCAGGCTCAATTAAGCGAATGATGTGTAATATCGGAAAGCGAGACGGCCTCCGAGGCCGCTGGGGTCTTTATGGAACAAAAGTTGCGCAACAAGGATGCGCCACAACCCCAAACTTTTAACACCCCAACCTGAGGCGATAGCCGAGCCACGCCACTGAAGATCGGTTAGCGCCTCAGGCCCAGAAAGCTCTCGACTTATTTCTATCGTACAGGTCGCATTTTTCTGCGAGAAAAGTTCCGAAACGCTCGATATGTTTTTTAGGAATCTTCATATTTTTTTGTCGCAAAACCGCGCGGCGTGAATTTTTCCCTAAGCTCTTTTTGTCGTAGCACCTCTAACGATACGGTTGCTTGCATTTTCGTTTATAAAACAAGTATTCAATGGGAGCAATTGCAAAGCGTGCAATGCCGTAGTTTTAACCATTAGGTTTTTTGCCTGTTATTGCTTTCCGCATTGAACTTTATTGAAATCCAGAATAAGTTACAAACAAGTCGTTGCACATGAGTAAATTTTTTAGGAAATTTCCTTGACTCCTGTTTGGAACTTGCTCTGATTTCAGAGGAAGAAGCTATTGATCTCCGAAACGATCGTCTACATCGATTTTTCAATGTTCGAATTGCGATTGCAATGGGTGGGGAATTCCAGTGAACAAGACACAGGCTCACAGGCTCACAGGCTCACAGGCTCACAGGCTCACAGGCTCACAGGCTCACAGGCTCACAGGCTCACAGGCGAAAGGGCGATTTTTTCGCTAATTTTCTAGTCGAAATCGCTGACGAATTCGGTTCAGCATGCGAGGGATGGGTTTGATGGTGAAACTCATCATTCAAATACCGTGTCTCAATGAAGCCGAGACGTTGCATCGTGTCATTTCAGATCTTCCGGTCGAGATTCCTGGAATTGATTGCATCGAGACACTTGTCATCGACGACGGCAGTTCAGATGGAACGGCAGCGACGGCGCTTGGACTTGGCGTGCATCACGTAGTTCGACATCGCCGAAACCGAGGACTTGCGGCAGCGTTTTCGACCGGGTTGCAGACTGCGTTAGCAATGGATGCCGACATCATCGTCAATACCGACGGCGATCATCAATATCCGGGACACTACGTAACGGAACTCGTGCAACCAATCCTTCGAGGAGACGCCGATGTCGTCATCGGTGATCGCAAACCTGAGGATGACGAACGACAGCCGAGATCGAAAAGGCTTCTTTATCGCATTGGACGATTAGTAGTTAGTTGGATCTTGGGCGAACGGATTCCAGATCCTGTAAGTGGATTTCGCGCCTATACGCGGGAGGCTGCATGCGGAGTGCGCGTGATTGGCCGATACTCCTACACGTTGGAGACGCTCGTTCAAGCGGTAGAGCAAGGGCTTGTCATCAAGTTCGTACCGATACAAACCAACGCATCGACCCGAGAGTCGAGGCTATACCGAACTCATTTTCAGTTTGTGTCACGTTCGGCAGTTGCGTTGCTTCGAACGTTTTTCATGTACCACCCTCTGCAGACGCTTTTATGGGTGAGCGCGACTTTGGCATTCATTGGTTCGATACCCATTGCAAGGTTTGTGATCTTTTACTCGGCAGGACAGGGGCAAGGTCACTTGCAATCGCTGGTGTTGGGTGTTGGCTGTATTTTGATGTCAGGTATTGTTTTCGTTGCCGGGATTATAGCCGAGCTCGTGACGGTGAACGGAATGTTACGCAACCGGATTTCAATGATTGCTGCGGATGCGAGAAAACGGGTTTCGGAACGTAGATCGGAGTTATCGCGTTTTACGAATGCTCAAGAAATTGAGCGAATCCAAGAACTTCAGGAGGATAAATTAAATGGACTAATTTAGTTTAGTTGCCAGTTCACTTTGTCTGTTTCGAGTAGTTGTATGTTTTTGAGAAAATCAAAAGGCTGAAAAATGAATCGATCACTTTGTTTGATACTTGTTGCGTGTTGTGCAGTGCTTAACGCTCCTGCTTTTATGAATGGAGATGGACTGTCGGGGGGTGTAAACTGTAGCTCTTCTGGGCTTATACATGATAATAACTGTCCCCAGATTAATCCGCCGTTGCCCTGCAATCTTCAATATACAACGTGCATAACGGACCATGGATGGGCCACGGCCGTATGTGTGGTTGACGATTATGTCCATGGGTCCGGTTGTGCAGTAAATGTCTATCGATGCGGGTCAACGAGAGACAAAAAGCACGTTTGGCCGTGTACCGAAATAGACTTGGGGTGTTAAGAGTTTTTCAGTTTGCAAGTCACCTAATTGAATGACGACCAAAATGCCAAAATATGCCTGCTCTTAGTTTGAAACTGGGAGCAGGCACCCGGTGGGAAATCGCGAACGGCGACGATCTTGGGGCGGAGGGCGTTGTGAGACCATTTCGGAGAGAGTAATAGAATGTCGAGTTTATTCTTGCGAGTTTGTGCTCTTGCATATGTGGGGTTTTCCATTTTAGGTCAGACCGATCGATTTTTGCTCGGCAACGATCCATCAAGCACTTTGCGAATCTTGCGAAATGCTCGTGAATCGTTGAAAGAGGTGGAAATAGACGTAATATGCGTCTCGTCCGCAACGAATCAGTCGCAAATCGTCCGCGAAAATCAATCCATTATCAGCTACCCAGGCGAATTCTATGCGTTCTCAACCGACCTGAACGACATCATCGCAACGCGCCGCGTGAACCACTTTTTCTGGGGTTGTATTGGTGATCAATCCTTAAAACTCTCGCCTGATGACTTCATGCTTTCCGAGTCGAGTAGTGGTTTTATTCAAGAGAAAAGCGGAATGCTTGTCTCGGTTCGAGGCGGAACGACAGGATCGCAGGTGCTTATGTACTACCCATCTGGCGAAGACATGCTGCCCGTGCTTGAGGCGATTCCTGCATCAGGTTGGAAATCCTCCATAGATACTCAGGGCAAACAGATTTTGATTGGAGAAAGCGACGGTCGGGTCCATACGTTAACGGTGAATAGCAACGACGGGTTTCCTATTGGCAAGTACGAATTTGTTTTTGGTGATGTTCCTACGACAGTTGTGTACAACGGCGTTAGCGTTTTTCCCGGATTCCCAAACGCGGTGATTCCAAAAGAGGTTGTCGTCACAATGGGTTTAAAAGGCGGTCAATACAAAATGCAGTGTGAGGTCCGTGATATACGCAAGTCGAGAATTCCACCAGGAGTACAAAGGTGGAAGGAAGTAAAGGAGCAAATTGGACTACCGAATGGGACGAAAATAACCGTCGAGGATATGCGACAAATCAACTTCAAATGGCAAGATGGTGAGGTCGTCCGATCTGTAGATGGAAGGAAACTGGATGCGTTACGAGGACACACTTTTTGGAGCTCTTCGAGACGGCTTTGGTTGGTGTGTGGGTTTGTGGTGATTCTGATCGGATCTTTCTGGACCCTTGCTCGCTGGAAAAGGAACAAGTAAATGTGCCAGCGACTTCATTTCCAATTAATACTACGCGGATTCATCGTCGCATTGTTCATCGTGTCCAGTGAGTCGAATTGTCGTTCAGCAGACGCTTATTGCGGAGTTCAGTGTGTATTCGCGTGTGCCGAAACTCTCGACCGCAACGGAAGTCGCCAATTCGAAGAACTTCTTACCGTCGAATACGTCGATTCCAACAAAGGCAGTTCGGCCAGTGCCCTTGTCCAAGGGTTAGCATTATTTCAGCTCAACGGAAGCTTCATGACGAATATGGCGTTGTTTGATTTGAGCCTAAGCAATTCCCCAATCATTTTGCACGTCCGCAGTTCCATGGTATCGCCATCCTACGACCATTGGATCGTGTATCTCGGAGAATCGAAGGACAGGCTGATTCGGGTGATCGATCCCAACATTGGCCTCACGGAAATAAGCGTTGCCGAACTAGGTTGCCGTTGGGATGGCTCGGGCGTGTTTGTTTCCAAGTCGACTGGGGACGCTTTGCTATTTAAGTTTTTCACGAGCCTCAACCGTGGTGTTTTTCTGCTCTTCAGCATCGTAACCACGGCTGCTTTTTGGACCATCGCTGCACGTTATCGCGCAATCAAAAACAGAGGTCAATGGGTTACCGCCGTTGCAATTTTTTTCTGCCTAGCAGCAATCACGGGAGTCGCTGTCGATCTCTATCGCAACCGATTAATTCTTGATCGGGATGCGTCAGGCTCCCTGGTAGCGTCACATCAA
>JBEBHM010001294.1:0-1597 GCA_040080875.1 Pirellula sp. | reverse complement strand
GTTTGGTATTCATGAGCAGTGGCCGGATGCGATTTGCGTCTACATGCAAGGGCTGCCCACTGCGTCCAAAAGCGATCCCAAGGGGGAGTTGCCTGGTTGGCAAAAAGTCAGCGGAGACAACGCCGACCGCGACCTCAAATTCTTCGATGTAGTGCTTCGTCGCCTCATAAGGCGGCAGGCTGTCGACGAGAAGCGAATCTACGCCGCCGGCTTTTCTAACGGCGGTTTTTTCACGTTCCTCTTGTGGGCCGAACGGGCAAACGTGCTGGCCGCCGTGGCACCCATCGGCGCTTACGCATTGCCCAAGCTCAAGAATCGAATCCCCAAACCGTGCATCCATATCGCAGGTGAAAAGGACGATGTCGTGGAATTCGAGCGCCAACAAAAAACGATGGAGTCGGTACGCCAACTGAACGGTTGCGATGCAGAAGGCCATTCCTGGAACAAGGGCATGAAACTGACCGCCTTGTACTATCAATCCAAATCAGGCACGCCGGTGGTCTGTGTCGTTCATCCCGCTGGACACGAAGTACCGCAGCAAGCTGGGCGATTAGTCAGTCGTTTTTTTAAAGAAAACCCGATGCCGTGATATCGAGACCAGTGTTAACTGAAAGCCACATGGCTGAGGAAGATCAATATCCATCAGGGCGGAGCAGGGGTCGATGGCTTGGCCAAGACAGTTTCCCGAACGGGTTGGCAAGTCTTTGCCTATGTTTAGATGCCTAATCATATCCATCTCTTGGTAAGGACGCCCAAACCCAACTTGTCGCGAGGGATGCAATACATACCTTGCCCACCACCGAACCAAAGCAACGCTCCTGGACCTTGCAAGCGCATTTGGTCTATAGCAACTTGCCCACGTCAGTAATTTGATTCGTAGCGACGAGATCGCCATTTCCGGGTCCAAATCGCAGAGGTCACACGGTAAGCATTTTTGGATCTGGCTTTTGTTGGCTCATTGTTGCACAATTCTCCGAATTGTTCGATCCCCATTAATCCGATCTTATTTCGGCCCTCGCGATTTAGTCCCGAAGGGACGACAGATGCCTAGGCGGCGGTGACAACCGCCGTTGGGCCGCAGGCCCAACCCGCGCGCACCAGTCCCGATAGGGACGACAGATAACAATACGGGACGAACATAACCCTAGTGTACGGTTACAAATCTGACTCCAGCCTCGACTAATCTTCGCGACATACGTACCGACTGCCCAAACAAATGCCGCCCGTATCGGTCGCGAACGACTGCCGGTTCACGCCGTATGTCCAATGCGAGCCGAGCCTTGTCCGAAGTGACAATCGAAAAGCCGCGTTGACGAAACGCATCGTATCCCTCTACTGTTCGGTCCTCGTCGAGCTCACGACGTTTTTGAATCAATTGGGTTAGCAAGGATTGGCGTGTTTGCAATCGATCCGTCGTGATCCCATGACACAAAATTTGTCCGAGACATCCGCCGTTTTGGGAAGGTGCTCAGAGATCAATGTTGGGGTCTGACCCCAATGGGTCTCCAATGGGTCTCACGTGACTATCTCTTGTTCGGCTCTGCCAACAACAGTTCCACCATTCCCTTCCCTAAAGCATCGCCGACCAGGAAGTAGG
>JBEBHM010000037.1:0-22322 GCA_040080875.1 Pirellula sp. | reverse complement strand
TCTCTGAGCCTCCGGGCTGCCAGCAGATGGAGTAGATTGAGTGGAGCTGTCCGACGAGGAAAAGAAGCGAATTCTCGAGCGTGATGGCCATCGCTGCAAAGGTTGTGAGAGTGCGATCGGTAGCCGCGTCATTCGTCTTGGGGACTGGACCGGGCCAGTTGTACCTCTTTGGGAATAGAAACGTACAGAACGAAGTCCAGGTGTCGGCTATCCAAGTCGAACTTAGCGTGTTTGATGCAAACCACAGGCATTGGGCGTTCTACGAAAAAACCCCTGCTGATTTTGGCAGCAGGGGTTTGTTTCGTTTTGAGTGAAGGGAGCGCGATTGGTGGTTAGACCAATTCCTTCTTGGCCCCGATCAGCGTTCGTAGTCGTTCGGCCAATAGACGTGCGTCGAATGGCTTCTTGAACGTCTCATTGATGCTTGAGCGGTCGAAGCTCATTGTGTTGCCATCATCTGGCAAGAGTGCAATCAAGATGATCTCGGTAAAGTCAGCATTCTTGCGGAGGTTTTGGCAGATTTGCAATGCTTCCAATTTGCCGACTGAGAAGTCGACGATCATGCAATCTGGATGAAAACTCTCTGCTTGAATTCCTGCCTCGAAACCGCTTGCAGCAACCGATACTTTGAAACTTCGTTCTTGCGGGAGTTCGCGTTTCAAATTCTCGATTAAGACCTGATCTTGCGCAACGATCAGGACTTTGGCCATGGCCTCATCTTCCAAGTCTCCCAAGGGCATTCCATGCTCTTTAAGGAACTTGATTAGATACTCGCGGGGAATGCGGCGGTCTTGTGAACCGGGGATGCGGTACCCTTTGAGTCGGCCGGAGTCGAACCATTTGCTGACGGTTCTCGGGGCCACCTTGCAGATCTTCGCGACCTGGCCTGTGGTGAACACCTTCATATTTTTGGTCTCCGTTACCTTCCAATAGTGAATGAGTCCGGACTGGATACGATGCGTATTCAATCCATGACGGTATTTGCCCTTGCTGGACTCGACCGTGATCGTTCAAACAGCTCGAGTGAGCTATCGCAATCGATACACCGTCTCGTGACAACTGGGTCTGGGCATAAACATCATTTGGAACGACCGATCCGTTGTGCGAATAGCAAAGCTCCATCTCTGCGCATTTCGCTACGAACCCATCCTGCATTTGAACCGACTCGAACCCTCAGCTTGAGCATTCGGCGAGCAACCGCACCCCTACGACGGAACGCATTTGCTCACTCCAAGCATTCGAATTCGGTGTACCAGCCTAGATTAGCTGTGGATAGAATGTCTGCGCTCACTACCGATAGCCTCCTCGCCGCAAAGCAAGTGCACACCGGTAGCTGCATCCACGCCGAGAGACCATGGATTGCATGCAAATTTCCCCCCTAACCAAACCAGGCAGGCTCTTCAAAATACTGGACTTGACTCTGTCGAGTTGTCCAGCGCAGAAAAAGCCGTCCTGAACCTAGTTTCGTTTCAAACCGGGGGATTACTTTAGAAAGAATCTTCGGTTGTTTCAGTAACCTCGAATTCCTGATCATGGTCCGTTCGATCGACCTGTTATTTACCGAAAATCATGATTCCTCAGACTTTTGGTCAAGGCCAAACGAGCCAAAACACACGGTTGTGCGGTGTAAGGTGTAAGGTGTGAGGGTTGTGAGATGATTCCCTGCTAGCTCACCAGTCTGCGTTTCGCGACTGCACAGGACAGCGTTCAGGCTGCCGCTAAACTGCTCGCAGCCGATTTTGCGGAGCAAAAGTCGCCACAATTGCGCTCCCGCACTAGCAAGCTACCGTGGTTGCGTTCTCCAAAAAAGGACTCATATCCAATAGATAGCCTTATTTCGTGATCAAAACCTGACTCGACGGTTTCAAGTGGGCACTGTCGAGTTTGTCAACCGACCACAATAGCCCACGCGTCACGAGATCCAGGTATCGCGCATCGCCAACTGTCTCGTTGTTGTGACCCAACGTTGTGGCAAACACCCTCGCTTTGGATTGGTAGGTGTTGGTCCAAACAACAACCGCTTCCGCCGTTACCTCTTTGCCATCTTTGTTATTGTAAACCTGTTTGCCAGACGCCAACGCATTCGCTGTACTCAGCAGACGGCCAGCAGAGTTGTTGTAAAGCTCCTCCTTGATCGTCTTCCAACCTTGGAGCGTACTTGTGATGGCATTGGCCGGGTCGACAAAACGGATTTCGATCGGTTGTTGAGGCCCGTGACCGGTAGACGCAACCCCCGTCAACTGGAACCACGGGGTGGTATCCGGGTACCCTTGGCTTCGATAGGAGTGCATTCCACAATGAAGCAGAACTGCGGGAATGCCTGCGCGGTGCGGAGCAAGAATTCGATCGATGATCGCAGTGTCCTTGACGTCGGAACAGCATTCGTCATGGACGATCACGTCGTACCCCTTTGCCCAATCTTCCTGGTCGTATACAGGGTTGAGATGCTTGGTCCCCTTGTCCGAGTCGTACGCGATGCTCCACTGGACATTGGCCCGTTTAGAGATCCCCTCCGTCAGGAGTGTTTTTTGAGTGGCGTAGTCATGGCAACAGCCGCCAAGGACTAGCAACGCTCGAATCGGTTCATCCGCTCCCAATCGCATGGGTAAACAAATGACAATGGCCACCATTGCGAGGCATGGGAAGTGGGGGTAACAACTAAACTTGGTCATGTCAGCATTCCGTAACAGAGATTCTTGTGAAATAGTTGAAAACGACGCTACATCATACTAACGAAGAAGCTTTTACGAAGCGAGCGGGCACGATAGCGAGGGGGCACGATTCGGAGAATCGTGGGGCAGTTGCGGTCACAATTCGGAGAATTGTGCAACAGTCACGATTCGGAGAATCGTGCGACGGTGGTCCTATTGTTTTCCAAACAGGAGCGGCCCGAGATTGGTTGGGATATCGGTTTCAATAATATCTGCTCCGCGGCCTAGCATCGTTCGATATTCAGGTTCTAAGACCGACATGTCGTCCACCTTGCCCTCGATCCATTTCCGATCGACGTTGCGCGAGCTTCCGACCATACAACTTGCGCCTTTGCTGTGAATGTAGCGATACAGGGAAAGATCCTCGGGCGGAACATGTCCAACGAAGGCCACAACATGTGTCCAGGGTATTCCCAGTTTGTCGAATTGTTCCGCCTTTTCCAGATTCGGGACCATGATTTCCATCATGACATTGGGATTTAGCCGATGGCACTCCCAAGCATCTTTGAAAGTGTTCGCGATGATCATGGCAAACGACTCCGCTCGATGTTCTGTAATCTTCTTGACTCGTTCCGCAGTCGGCACATCCTTTTGATCCAATACGAGGATTGTCTTGCCCCGCGCCCATTCGAGCACTTCATCAAGTGTCGGAATTCCGAAGTTCGTGGTCGTTCCCTCTGTGTCCTTAAGTTTCAATTGCCGCAGGTCGGCCAGGTTCTGTTTATTGACCGGCCCCTTGCCGGTCGTGGTGCGTTCCAGTGTCGCATCGTGGTGGATGACGACGAAAGCGTCCGCGGTAAACCGGGGATCGATCTCAAGTATCGCACGGGTCACTCCGATAGTGTGCTCGAACGTCGCGATGCAGTTCTCAGGGTAGCCGTTGCATGGCCCGCCACGATGAGCGCTGACAAATGGTAACGGTTGGCTCGATGGCTTAAACATCGCTCGCAACGCTTCGGGTGTCTTTGGATCGAGACGGAGGGGGTTGAGAGTTGAGGGTTGAGAGTTGAGGGTTCCTACTCGTTCCTGTGCGACGCATACGACCCCAAGGCTAGGTTCCGACAGAACTACGATCGCCGAAAAATAAAGCCAACGAACTATGAATGGGTGAAGAAGGGTTTTCATACTGGTGCGATTGGCTAAGCCTGATGGCGAGGGTCGAACGGTTTGCCCTCCATCTTAGCAACCCAACTGCGAAAAAAGTCGTACCACCCAAGCCGGACCGGTCGGTTCGCAACGATATATTCAAACTGATGCGAATCGCGATCGATCACATTCTGGGCCAGTTTCATTTGAGTTTGCCGAAGCCTATCGGTTAACATTGCATTCCATTCCGATTTGGAACGCTCGCCCCCTACCGAGTGTTCGTTACCGATGGCTGCCCCGAATCTAGCAAATATCTTCGGCCGGCTTTGATCCCAAAAAGCGTACTCCAAAGCCAGCGGCAAAAAGACAACGCCAGGCACTCGGGCAGCCAGATGAGACAGGCCAGGCATGAGTGGCACAGAATGGTCCCGCACATCGGTGAATCGACCTTCGGGGGTGATCCAAATCGAAGCATTCTTTGATTTGAGAATGCGTTTGGTGGTGGCCAGAAAATCGGCAGCCCCAGAATGCGTATGGAGCTGCAAGCCATAGAATCCGAGTTGGGCCATGATGCGATAGTCCTTTAGGGCCAATGCATCGATGGGCGCGTAAAGAACTCTGTTCGGAAAGACTGTTTGCCGAATCAGCATGGCGCAAATCGGATCCCACCAACTCGCGTGATTGGCGTAGACGACGATTGGTATCTCCGGACCGAGCGCCTCAAGGTCGAGATCGACTTTGTGAATCCCGAACGAAATAAAATGCTTAGCGACCATTCGTCGTGTGAAACGGCAGAATCCATCCACAAGCCACTTCTTGGATGTTGGCAGTCCGTGCTCCTCGCTTTGCTTGTTCATTCTGATTCGTTGTTCTCAACGGCTGAGAAGTATTCGTGGATGAAATGCCTGTGATCTACCGCCTTGGAGTATTCGACCAATGCATACAATTTCTTTTGGTCCCGCAACAGCTTGGTGGACCTAGCATTCTTGTCCGCGAGCGAGGTGGGCAGTGGCCCCAAAACCTGGACCTCGGACAAATCTATTTCGTCCGCGATGACCCCGTACCGCTGCAACATGGCCAGCACAGTTTCTAGCCGCCGATCGTTTCGCTGACGGTCGCATAACCTTTCTCGCAACCACTCCAATCCAAAGGCATGCACGGAGTCGGTATCGTGCTGGAGCAAGTCATAAGTTCTCTGATAGAAATCGGCGTCCGGGTTGCTCCATCTCATAAACTCCACCTGCGTGTTGAGATCGCGTTGGTCGTACATCAAAATGCATTCCGAATCCAAGCCGTCGCGTCCGGCTCGACCAATCTCTTGATAGTACGATTCCATGGATCCTGGGATTTCAGCGTGTAGCACATAACGAATATCTTCTTTGTCGATCCCCATGCCAAACGCATTGGTCGCCAGTACCAATGGGCAATTATTGCGCATGAACCCATCCTGAATGCGGCGGCGCTCACCCCGCATGAGATCACCATGGTACGAAACATGTTCGATTCCCAATTTGCCCAGTCGATCGCTCATCTCTTGCAGCGTTCGAATTAGCGTAAAGTAGACGATGCCACTTTGGGACTTTCGGCGCTCCACGACTTCTTGGATGACGTTGGTCTTTTCATCCAGTCCCCATACGTCAATCACCCGCAACGACAGGTTCGGGCGTTGAATTCCTTGGTGAAATAATTGGCACTGATCCAATTGGTTCCCGAAAGCAGGCAGCTGCAATTGCTTTAATATGTCCGCCTGGACATCGCGCGTCGCAGTGGCCGTGAGCGCGATCGTCGTGGGCATTCCGAGCTCTTTGCGAAACTCCCCCACGCGCGTGTAATCTGGTCGGAAGTCGTGTCCCCACTCGCTAATGCAGTGCGCTTCGTCGACAGCTAGGAGTCGAATATCGCGTTTGCCAATGACCGAGACGAACTCTTCTTTTCGAAACCGTTCGGGAGTTACATACAGGAGCGAAAAAATGCCGTCGGAGATTTGTTGGTAGCGTTTTGTTCGCTCGCCCCGGTCCAGCGATGAATTGACAAACGTCGCATCGATTCCTTTCGACTGCAATGCATCCACTTGGTCCTTCATCAAGGCGATCAAGGGCGAGAGCACCAAGGTCAGGGGAGGCTTCGACGCATCTTTGTCTTTCATGCTTGCGTACCGATGCGCATGCACCAGAGCCGGGATCTGAAAGCAAAGTGACTTGCCGCCACCGGTCGGCATGATCACTAAGCTATGTCCCCCGCGCAAGGTGCGCTCGACGATTTGCTGTTGCGTCGAACGAAACGATGCATAACCGAATCGACGCTTCAAGACATCCAGCGCTTCTGAATGCAAATCAGAACTCAAACGACTAAGCCTCGATCCTGGAGCCGAGCAATCGCGAAAACTGAGCCATCCAGGCCGGATGCGCAGGCCACGCAGGCGCGGTTACCAGATTGCCGTCGGTATGTGCCGAGTCCAAACCCGCCGACGGTTCGACGTAGTGGCCGCCTTGACCGGTCACTTCGTATCGGACGGCTGGATAACAACTGCACGATCTTCCCGACAGCACTCCGGCAGCGGCTAAGATTTGTGGTCCATGGCAGATTGCCGCGATCGGCTTCGCATTTTTGGCAAAATGTCGAACGAGCTCGAGAACCCTGTCGTTGAGCCGCAAGTATTCAGGTGCGCGGCCACCAGGTATTACCAAAGCGTCGTACGAAGCAGGATCGATGGTCGCAAAATCCGCGTTGATTGCGAATCGATGTCCAGGTTTTTCGCTGTACGTTTGGTGCCCCTCGAAATCATGAATGGCCGTTGCAATGGAATCGCCCGGTTTCTTATCAGGACAAACGGCGTGGCACGTATGGCCAACCATGAGCAACATCTGAAAGGGGACCATCACTTCGTAGTCCTCTACGAAGTCGCCTACCAAGAAAAGAATCTTTTTTTGCATTTTTGCGAAGGGAGAATCGAGAGACGTTGGGATGAAAGTGCCTAAGGTACAACCAACACGTCCGCCAAGCTAGTGTGGCATCAGGGTTGAGGGTTGAGGCGTGAGGCGTGAAGGGGGACAGAGCAGGGGTGTGGGTGTGGCGCTGAAACAATTGAGGGCAGTCGTTTTACTCTGAACTGTTCCTTGGGTGGAAAATCTCTACAATTCGCGGGACTTTCAGAGTTAAGATCATTCTCTTTCGACGGATTGGCAAGCGGACGTTTTTTATGACTGCACAACTAAATCAACAAGCATTTGAAATGTGTTCGACCGCCGCCGACAACTCGCATGCGTTACGCATCGTTGGGCATCGCACGGCACTGGGTTCGCACATTCTCGACTTTGGTGTCGCTGTGCCAGGTGGTATCGAGGCCGGGATTGTGCTTGCGGGCGTTTGCATGTCCCGCCGGGCGGAGATCGCGGTTCATCCAGCGAACTATTCGGTTGGTCCGTGGCCGCAGATCCAGGTGGCCACGGATGATCCAGTGCATGCGTGCATGGCTTCTCAGTATGCCGGTTGGCCAGTACAGTGTGGCAAATTCTTTGCGATGGGGTCGGGTCCCATGCGGGCCAAGCGAGGCAAGGAGCATGTGCTTACTCATTTGGGAATCTCGGACTCCAGCTCGTGCGCGGTTGGAGTGTTGGAATGCGATCGGTTGCCCGACGAAGCGGTTTGCCAGCTGATCGCAACGGAATGCGGACTCGATCCATCCAAACTTTTTTTGTGTGTAGCCCCGACGCGATCGATTGCAGGAACGATTCAAGTCGTAGCTCGTTCGATCGAGACGTCGATGCACAAGCTATTTGAGTTGGGCTTCGATCTGCGTTCGGTTGTATCAGGGCATGGAACCGCACCCATGCCTCCGCCTGCCATCGATTTTGCGCAAGGCATCGGTCGAACGAACGACGCCATACTCTACGGCGGACATGTCACCTTATGGATTGACACCGAGGACGAAACGGTGCAGACAATCGGTCCCAAGATTCCAAGCATCGCCTCCCGGGACTATGGTAGCCCATTTGCAAAAACCTTTAAGCAATACGACTACGATTTCTATAAGGTCGACCCAGGTCTATTTAGTCCAGCAATGATTACCATCATCAACCTCAAATCTGGTCGTTCATTTCGCTTCGGATCGCTGCGGCCCGACATTCTGGCTCAATCGTTTGGTGAGAGTTATGTCGAGACCCCAGCCCCAGCGAGTCCGTCATGAGCGACCAACCCGACTCGGCAAACGCAGGACACCTGCGAGTTGGAGTGCTCGGTTCGCCCACAGGTTGGTATATGCGCGACTTGCAACGCGCGGCCGCCTCGATGCCTAGCCATCGGTCGACCAGCATTCAGTCGCTTTCGTTTCCCAAGTTGAGCGTCTGGTCCCATCCAAACACGCTCGCGCGAACTCGAACGCAATTCGCCGATGGCTCGGATGGAAAGGACCCCATTTCGCTTGTGGACTTCGATACGGTTTTGATTCGAACGATGCCATTGGGTTCGCTGGAGCAGGTTGTGTTTCGCATGAATGCGTTGCATGTGGCGCAATCCAATGGGACTCGCATTCTCAATCCGCCTCGATGTTTAGAAATCGCGATCGACAAATGGTTGACCCTCGATATCGCAATGCAAAATGGTCTTGAGACGCCTCGCACGGTTTGTTGTCAAACTCGCGAAGAGGCGTTCTCGGCGTTTGACTCATTCGGCGGCGATTGCATCGTGAAACCGATTTTTGGCGGCGAAGGTCGTGGTATCGTGCGTGTCAACGATTCTGAAATAGCCTGGCGAGTGTTCAGTACGCTCGAGCAATTGCAGTCGGTAATCTACTTGCAAGAATTTCTTGAGAGCGATGGCTTCGATTTGCGGTTGTTGGTCGTCGGTGACGAAGTCTTTTGTGTTCGTCGGGAGAACGGTGACGATTGGCGGTCGAACGTATCCCGCGGTGGTCGAGCCGTTCCTCACGAACCGACGTTTGAGCAAATCTCGATGGCCTTTAAGACCTGCAAAGCAATCCAAGGATGGATGATCGGGGTCGATATCTTGCCCACGCGCCAGGGGCGAAACGTATTACTGGAAGCCAACGCAGTACCCGGATGGCGAGCGACCTCGGCAGCCCTCAACGTCGATATGGCTTCGTTGGTACTGCATCGATTGCACGAAATGAAAGATGGCAAGGCAAGTCGCGTTTGACGTTGCTTAGGCAAACTATCGAGCGATAATACTCGGTCCCGTTAGCGAACGGCGGGATGCGATCGATACACACTTCCACCGAAAGTTCATCCATGCAATTGGCTCGAATTCAGACTGATCGAGGTCCATCTGTTGCCCGCATTGCCAACGAGACGGCCATTGTTCTCGATCTCAACTCCACCGGCCTTCGGACACTTAGCCAACTCCTTTCTAGCGACCGACTGGTCGAATGGGCGCATGGATTGCCAGCCCTATCGGAGCCGATACCTCTTTCGCAAGTACGCTGGTTACCTCCGATCGATGATCAAGAAGTTTGGGCTGCTGGAGTGACTTATAAGCGATCGCAAACTGCACGGATGGAGGAGAGCGAGGCGGCCGCAAGCTGTTATGATCGCGTCTACACAGCAGCTCGCCCAGAGATTTTTTTTAAGGCGACTCCTAACCGCTGCAGCGGGCACATGGGTTCACTTCGTATACGCTCCGACGCCCAATGGAATGTGCCGGAACCAGAACTTACCCTCGTGATTTCGAATCGAGGCGTGATCGTCGGTTATACAATTGGCAACGACATGAGTAGCCGCGACATCGAAGGAGACAATCCACTCTATTTGCCCCAGGCGAAAGTGTACAACCAGTGTTGTGGGCTTGGACCATGGATTACGCTCGCTCCGGATATGCCCGCGCGCGCGCATATCGGAATCCATCTCAAGATCGTCCGAAACAACACCACCGTTTTTTCGGGCGAGACGTCTGTCGCCCAGATGGCGCGACAATTGGAGGATTTGGTCGGCTGGCTGATCCGGGACAACGATTTGATCAACGGGGCTTTTCTCCTGACGGGCACCGGCGTCGTGCCAGACAGTTCGTTCACATTGGAAAAACAAGATTTGGTCCACATATCCATCGACGGCATCGGGACGTTGACTAACACCATCGTTCAAGGCTAGAAAGACAATACCATGACACAATCCATACATCCTGTTCTTATCGACGGTGAGTGGCGCTCCAGCAAGCACAGCAATACGTTTGCTCCACTGAATCCAACCACAGGCGAAAGCCTTGAGTTGATGTTTCCCGTTAGCGAGTGGTCCGACTGCGATGCAGCCTTGGATAGCGCGCAATCCGCATTTGACGAATTACAAACAGTTGCGCCGGAGTCCATCGCAATTTTCTTGGAGAAGTATGCCAGTTTGATCGAATCCGACAAAGAGGCGTTGGTGGAGTTGGCACACCAGGAATCGGGGCTTCCCAAGGCACCTCGTCTCGCGGACGTTGAGTTGCCTCGAACCGTCAATCAGCTTCGTCTGGCGGCGGCTGCGGCTCGGCAAAGAAGCTGGACGAATCCTACGATCGACACGAAAGCGAACATCCGCTCTTGCTTTCAAGCCATCGGACCGGTGTGTGTTTTCGGCCCCAACAATTTCCCGTTTGCTTTTAACAGTATCTCGGGCGGTGACTTTGCGGCAGCGATTGCGGCTGGAAATCCGGTGATTGCCAAAGCCAACTCGTCCCATCCAGCGACAACTCGTCGGTTTGGTGTCTTGGTGGATCGCGCGGCAAAAGAAACCAATATGCCAACGGGGATGGTGCAGTTGCTCTACCGCACGTCGCATGCGGATGGCGAACGACTGGTTTCCGATCCTCGACTGGCCGCCATTGGATATACAGGCTCGCGCTCGGCTGGTTTGCAGCTCAAGGCGGTTGCCGACCGAGTGGGCAAGCCATTTTACGCAGAGCTATCGAGCGTGAATCCCGTCGTTTTCTTGCCCGGCGCGCTCAAGGAACGATTGGACAAGCTCGTCGAGGAATACGCTGGGAGCGGATTGATGGGGGCTGGACAGTTTTGTACTAATCCGGGATTGCTTTTGTTATTGGATAGTCCTGAAGCAACGAAGTTCGTTTCGGCTGTAGCGGAAAAATATCAACAAAGCAACTCGGGAACCTTGCTCTCGCGCAGCGTCGAGTCCTCGTTGGTTAAGAGTATTGGAATTCTAAAGAATGCAGGCGCGGAGCTGCTGACCGGCGGTTCCAAGGTCGAGGGTAGACGCTGTGCTGTTTCCAACACGGTTCTTCGAATTCATGGTAAGCAGTTCTTAACCGATCCACACACCTTTCAGACGGAAGCGTTCGGAAACGCGGTGTTGGTGGTTGTGTGCAAGGACTTGCATGAACTCATGCAGGTCATCGGGCACTTAGAAGGAAATCTGACGGGCTGCATCTACTCGGATTCCAGAGGTAGCGACGATGCCGATTACGAGTCGATTGCCAGTGCATTGACCGTCAAAGTCGGGCGCATTCTCAATGACAAGATGCCGACGGGAGTTGCTGTGAGTCCAGCCATGAATCACGGTGGGCCATTCCCAGCCACGGGGCATCCGGGATTTACGGCCGTGGGAATCCCAGCCAGCATGATTCGTTTTGCCAAGCTAACTTGTTTTGATAACGTGCGTGAACCGCGATTGCCGATTGTGCTCCGAAACCAGAATGCGACTCAAGCCTGGCGACTAGTAGATGGCAACTGGACAACCGCGCCCATTGGATAACTTTCAGCGCGACTGTGATACGAAGTTCGACCAAATGCGCGCCCTTCGCAAGAGGAATCATAACGTGATTGAAATCGATCCAACCATTGACTTTGCTTGCAAGATGTTGCTTGGTGATCCGTCGCATTCGCGGCTGACCATTCATTTCCTGAACGCGGTATTGCGTCCTCAATTCCCAATCGTTGATGTCGAGTACCTAAATCCATTCGTAGGACAGGAATTTGAACTCGATAAACTCGCCATCTTGGACATTTTGGCTCGTGACGACGTTGGTCGTAGAATGAACATCGAAGTACAGCGCACTAGGCCCGGTTGGTTGCGTAAGCGGCTAACGTACTATGCATCCTCGCAACTTGTGGAGCAGATCGGCGAAGGAGACAATTACAGCAAACTGCGTCCATCGATTGGAATTTGCATCTTGAACACGAGGCTTTTCCGCCATTTCGCGGATTATCATCAGCAGTTTCGGTTGCGCACCAAAGCTGGGCTGGAGCTGACTGACTGCCTAGAAATTCATACCCTGGAGTTGCCCAAGTACCCTCGGGGGAGCGATAATCGTAACTTGGCAGATCCCCTGGACCAATGGATGGATTTTTTCCGAAATGCATTGGGATCGGAACCAGCCGACTTGAGAATGCGACTTTCATCCCCAATATTTGATGAAGCGATAGGAGTATTAGAAATGATATCCAGAACACCGGAACAACGCCGTTATTACAACGCACGACTAAAATGGGAGCTCGACGAAAACTCGCGTCGAGAAGCAGAAGCAGTAGCAAGAGCCGAAAGCGAGGCCAGAGGAGAGGCCAGAGGAGAGGCCAGAGAAAAGGCGCGTGGCAAGCTGGAGCAGATTCACATGTTGCAGTCTCTCTTGGGGGAACAGCCTACAGGCAGTGAAATTCTGGAGGGTATGACGCTGACTGCCATGGATGATGTGATTGCCGAATTGCAAACCAAGCTTCGAAGTCGACTAGAGTAACCGTCAACCAATCGTAACTCTATGCAGCATCCTGACTGGATCGTTTTATCCTTATTCGGATTGGTGATGGCTGCCATCGCTGGGTTTGGAAATCACTTACTGCGAAACTTTCGAGGTCGAACGCTGGAGGCCTATTGCCGCCTTAGGGGCAAACGCGAGCGCTTCGGTCAGATTCTTGATGAAGTTGCCAACTGCAAGATCGCTTGCAACTACATGTTCATTTTCTCGGGCAGCGTTGCCTTGGTGGCGGGTGGCATGTGGTTGTTTGCCTTGCACCAAAGCGGGTTGACCGCTACGGGTGTACATTCGATTTCTGCCATACAACTAGTATCGTACTGTGTCCTCGCAGGCGTATCGCTGACTTGCCTGTACTCCTGGATTCCCAAAATTGTTGTTCGCAACAGCGCGTCTATGTTGCTGTATCACACTTGGTGGTGTTGGCATTCCATCAATGCCACATTTTATCCGTTTCGCGTTTTGGAAGGCTTGTTCACTTCCATTGGACATCGATTGAGCGACCGACGCATTGGCGATCGAATCGAAGAAGAATCGCTCGAAGATGAAATCCGAACGATGGTCATGATGGGCGAACGGAAAGGTCTGGTCACGAGATCCATGAGGGAGATGATCTCGGGCGTGATGAATTTGGACGAGGGGCAAGTATCTCAGATCATGACCCCCAGGAGCAAGATCGACGCCGTCGATGTCGATTGGTCGTGGGACAAAATGCAGGCTGCCGTCACACAATCGGGACGCACGCGAATGCCTGCGTACGAAGGGTCGCTCGACAACATCGTCGGCATCCTATTCGTGAAAGACCTGATGGCCTTTCTCCAACAACAGAATCGGCCGGACGACGCCATCGAGATCAAACAGATACTTCGCGAGTCATGGATGATTCCGGCAACGCGTCAAGTTGACGAGTTGCTCAAAGATTTTCTTGTTCGGCGAAGCCATATGGCGATTGTCGTCGATGAGTTTCAGCAGACGTTGGGAGTAGTCACCATCGAGGACGCTTTGGAAGAAATCGTTGGCGAGATCGCGGACGAGTTGGACGTCGACGAGACCCTGCCATTGTATGTCGAAGACCCGGATGGTGGATATAGTCTCGCGGGGGTGCTCGAGGTGTCTGCCGCCAACCGCTTGCTCTCATTGGATCTGCCGGAATCGGACGACTACGATACCGTGGCTGGTTTAGCTATCGCGACGATTGGCACTCTTCCAAAGGTCGGTGCCAAAACAAAGGTTGGAAAGTACCAATTGACGGTGACCCAGGCCACTGCGAGGAGTGTTCAACGGGTAAGAATTGTATGGTCCCCAGTCCAATCACCTTCCTTGACAAAGTAGCCACCCGAATGTGCGGTCGATTCACGCTCAAGACACCTGTGGCCGACTGGTTAGCGGACCTGTTTCCGGATTGGGATAAAGCCGGAGTGGAAATGCCGATGGCAAAACTTCCTACTCAAGTCACAGAGCCTCGATACAACATCGCGCCCAGTCAGCCAGTCGTGGTCGCGAGAATCGATGAGCAAGGGCGTCTCGATTTGACGCCGATGCGTTGGGGTTTGGTGCCACCCTGGGCGGATAGCTTGTCGGTCGGATACAAGATGATTAATGCACGCTCGGAATCCCTAACAGAAAAACCGAGCTTTCGCCCAGCCCTCATCGATAAACGTTGCGTTATTTTGGCTGATGGGTACTACGAATGGCGCACGCTCGATTCCAAGACCAAACAGCCGTACTGGATTCATCGAACAGGCGAATCTCTCTTTGCGATGGCTGGCCTTTGGGCTAGAAACCACAAAGTTCACGCACCCGAGAATCCCGATTTGCCTACCGTGTCGGCGACCATCATCACAACGGCTTCCAATGAAGACACGCAAAGCGTTCACGACCGGATGCCCGCAGTTTTTTGTCGGCCAGGCGAAATCAAGAACTGGCTCGACCCCCAATGGAACCGCAAAGAGTGTGCGGATGAAATCGTCAAACAACTCAAGCCCAGCAACAAGGGTACGTTTGAAATGCGACCGGTATCCACGTCAGTTAACAGTCCGATGCACCAGGGCCCTTCGCTCATCGAAATCATTCATACTGAAGTGCAGTCGAAAGATTGAGTCTCGCAGCGCGTTCTGCCGGGATCATGGCCGCGATGACGACGACGGCCAATTCGAATACCAGGGCACCCAACAACAGCCATGGGTAGATTTGGAACTTGATGTCGTGCCCTGTGACGGGCATGGTCGTCAAGTTGATTACGTAGGCGATCCAGATGCCGGTCAGTACCCCAGGAACGATTCCGATCAAGCCCATGATGATGGCTTGGGCTAGAATCATCTTGCGAATTTGGCTGCGAGTCATGGCCACTACCCGCAGCATTCCGATTTCGCGTGTCTGTTCCAGGATGTTCATGGCCAACGTGTTGATCAATCCAAACGCGGCGATGATGGAGCCCAACGCCAGCACAGCCCACAAACCGCCGACCACTCCATTTAGCGTACCTCGAATGACTTTCACCAGATCAACATAGGATTGAAACATCATGCCGGTCTCGTCGCAGAGTTGACGCAACTGTTTTTCAACTGAGGCCAATTCGTTGGGCTTGGCCCGAACGATGATGACGTCGGTGCCGTCTACGTTGAGCAATCGTTTAGCGTTTTCGGCGTCCATATAAAGGGTCAGTCCACCCGCGATATATTCGTTGGCTACACCTGCAACGCGAAGCGTCGTCGAGCCTTCGTTGGTTTCAAGCGGCAGCGAGTCACCAACATGCAAATTAAGTCGTTGCGAAAGGACAGAACCCAACACGACGTCTCCTCGCCGAATGCCCTGCATGACCTCGCCATCCTTTCCCTCGACGAGATCGAAATAATCCTGAGTTTCCGAGTTAAACTTTCTGACAACTACCACGACCGAGGTTTCGTTGCTGCGAGCACGAACGAATCGGAGCATATCTACCAAGTCAACACCTGGCATATCAGCCACCTTCTGAGGTAATTCAAAGGGCATGTCGGCCGATTGCCCGCTATTCATGTCCGGCATGGCGGCCCGAATAAAGAAATCACCGATGATCGCGCGCTGATACCATCCCTCAACATTGCGAATGTTGTCAAGGATCGTACTGGCCATGCCAAGTCCGGTTCCCATTGCAATAAATACGATTCCAATCGTCAGCGACGAGCGACTTCGATGCCGGAGCAATTGTCTTCGAGCCAATTTGCCTTCGGTCCTAAGAAACGGATACATCAACATCACAACGATCGCCGTCAGATCGGCGATCACACCAGGCAACAAAAAGACGATCCCGACTTTCATTAGGACCGCACCGACGACGACATGTTTAACATCGATCGTATGGCTAACCGACAAGGCTTGGATGATGAGCCCGAGGGTGATCAGGATCCCACCCAGGGTGAGCCATCCTGCGCGCGATGTCGCAAACTCGCCGGTAGCCACAACACGCATGGCTTCCGAAGGTGACAAACGCGACGCGCGGAACGCTGGGAAAAAAGCACCGAGCAAAGCCACGAAAAGTCCACTCGCAACTGCAAGCAAGTAGGGCCACACGGACCAAGGGCTCGGCGGTATATCGATCTGTAATAATCGGGCCGTCGAACTCCTCAGAATGGCCGCACCTAAGTGACCAAGGACGCAGCCAAGCACGGTGCCGACCGCTCCCAGCCACAACCCTTCGCGAACGATCATCCATAGCACTTGTTTTCGCGTCGCGCCCAACGATCGCAAGATTCCGAGCTGACGCCGGCGTTCACCGACGTTCATCTGAAACGTATTGTAGATGATGAAAGCCGATATGAGCAATGAAAACGCAGTGGCGAGTCGCAGTCCCTGTTGCATGGCCACGGTGCTTTCGCCCGCGACTTCGCTGCGCAAGGTGGGAACTCGCACATTGAGACCTGCGGGTAGTATTTCTTTGACCCGGATGAGCACCGGCTCAATCTTGGCATCCTTCTTTAGTACCAACTGAATTGCATCCAGTTTGCCAATCGCCCGAGACCATCGCTGAACCGTCTTGAGGTCGGATACGATCAGTCCCGATTGCATACCCGCGCTTGCGTCATTGGGTTTCACTAACCCAACCACCGTCGCGACTTGTTGTTTCAGGCTGCTACTGGTCGCGAGATAGATTTCGCTTCCAATCTTTGCGCCGGCCGAACTGGCAAAGCCAGCGTCCATCAAAACGGCAGGTGTCTTGCCTTCATGGTCTTCCAGATTCTTACCATCGATCAAGCTATAGCCTCGAACCTGGCGATCCAGTTTCGGCAAAACACCTAAGAGTTGGACTCGATACGAAATGGGTTCTTTCTTGTTAGGCTCACCGGTCGATTCAGCAAGTGCTTCTTGGGCTTCAACGAACTTGCGCGGATCGCCCACGAACATTTTCGAATAACGGCGAATCACGGGAGACGCAATTTCGATTTCTGGCACTTCGGCGAGCGCGCCGAGAATCGCGCCATCAAAGGATGTCGCGCCGACTGCTTCGATCTCGAGCGATGCGTTGCCCGTAACGGCCCGCACCATGGCCATTTGTGCCAGTTGAGCCGAGCTAGACGCTAACGATGTGGCGACAATTGCGGCCACTCCGATCACGATACTCAGCAACGTCAGCAAGCTGCGGAGTGGTCGCGATTGAATGTCGCGAATGGACAGTTTTCGCAATGGCATTAGCGATTCCCCTCCGAGAGAATCGCCGGATCATTCGATAGCGATGTTGAGATCTTCGGAAACTGGCCCGAACCCAAGTTGAATGCTTGCGCGTTGGCCGCAAACTCATCGTGCGGTATGTCTCGCTCGATGTTTCCGTCGCGAAACATCAACAATCGAAAAGCTGATCGAGCCACGTTGGCGTCATGGGTTACCATGACGATCGTCTGCTTGGAGTTGGTAGCAAGATCGCTCAAGAGTTTTGTAACTCGACCGCTTTGCCGAGAATCTAGATTTCCAGTCGGTTCATCGGCCAACAGTATGGCCGGCTTGATGGCAATGGCCCGGGCGACCGCGACTCTTTGTTGTTCACCGCCCGATAGCTTGGCAGGAATGTGGTCGGCCCTATGCACCAATTCGACCCGCTCAAGCGCTTCCATCGCACGCGACTTGGCGATCTTCCACTCGATACCGTCCAACTCCATCGGGAGAGCGATGTTTTCCAAGGCGGAAAGGGTTGGAATGAGATTAAAGGCCTGAAACACAAATCCAATCTTTCGGCGACGCAGCAACGTTCGCTCGTCGTCATTCATGCTAGCAATGTTGACACCATCCAGAATGACCTCTCCACTCGTCGGTGGTTCGATTCCACCAATAATGCTCATCAACGTGCTTTTCCCCGATCCAGACGGACCCATGACGGCCACAAACTCGCCACTTTCGATGGTTAAGTCAACGCCACGCAAGACTTCGACGGCTAGGTCGCCGCTGCCGAATTGCTTGTAAAGATTGCGTGTCGTAATGATCGGCATTGATTGTAATTCGCTTGGTTGAATGAACGAGCCGTTCTTATTATAACCGCAGCGGCCAAACCTGCAGCACCCCCCCAATGTAGTGGCGGCGTTGTTGTAGGCGTAGTGCGTAGGCGTAGTGCCAGGCATAACGCGTGTTGGTACACTCCCAGTTCCCAGCTTTCGATCAGTTCCCTGTTTTCAATTTCAAACGGGCGGATCCACGGGATGAATACTCTTAACAAGGAAGAATGAATTGCGATTGTTGGTAACCGGCGGGACGGGACTCCTGGGTAACAATATTGTCCGTCTGGCTATCGAACGTGGCGCCATTGTCTCCACGCTATGCCGATCCGATCGCAATTCGCCAGCGTTTCATGGTTTGGATGTCCACGTCCATTCAGTGGACTTGGCTGAACCGGATGCGTTGAAACGAGTCTTCGAAGAGCAATATGACGCGGTCATCCATTGTGCGGCTCACATTCATATTGGCTGGCAGCAACGAAACGTTGGTATGCGGATCAACCGCGACGGAACGGAACGACTGTTGGCGGAATGTTCGAAGCAGAAGCTCCGATTCATCCATGTATCGACGATCAACACGTTAAGCCTTGGGACGCGGGAGCGGCCTGCCGACGAGAACACTACGGGGGGTGGCCAAGTGCCATGCACTTACGTTGTGACCAAACAAGCCGCCGAACAAAGGGCGATCGAAGCTTCCAACCGAGGGCAGGATGTTGTGATCGTTCACCCTGGGTTCATGCTCGGACCATGGGATTGGAAGCCGAGCAGTGGAAGGATGATTCAGGGCCTACGTGGTTTTGTTCCACTAGCGCCATCGGGTGGATGTACGGTTTGTGATCCTCGAGACGTGGCGGCCGCCACACTCCAAGCGATCGAGCGAGGAATCGCTGGCCGTCATTATATTTTGGGTGGTGAGAATCTGACGTATCTCGATTTATGGCGCCGCATCTCAAGCGCGCTTGGAAAGCGTGGTCCGTGGACCTATATGCGGCTTCCAGCCAAGCTGGTAGCCGGCGCCGTGGGAGATCTGATAGGCACTATCAAACGAAATGAGCCTGACATTAACTCGGCGGCCATCTCTATGGCATCACAATTTCATTGGTACTCGAGCCAACGCGCCATCGACGAACTGGGTTACAGTCCAAGGCCCGTCGATGATTCTATCCGGGACGCAGTCGAGTGGCTTCGAAGTCACCGACTGTTAGTTTAAAGCTTTCAATTACGCACATGGAGTAACGATGAGTACAGGAGTACTAAAACGGGGCCGAATTTGGTTGCACCGCCATCTGATTCGTTTCGGAATCGACGTACGCAAGAAACGGGAGGATCGCAGAATCCTGGAGCAGGTTCTATTTCCAGTCTTAATCGAATCAGACTATCGACGCATACTCTTTGTGGGTTGCGCATGGTACACGCTGCATTATCCCTTGCGGTTTTCTGATCGCGAATTCATCACCATGGAGATCAGCCCGGAAGAGTCTCGTTACGGTGCACCGCATCACATCATCGATAGTTGCGAAAACGTGCAGAAGCATTTCGATGCCAACTCGCTAGATGTCGCAATCCTCAACGGGGTTTACGGATTCGGACTCAATGCGTGGGACCCGATCGAACGAACTTATCGAGGTATTTACAACGCTCTCACCGAAGGAGGACTTTTCATTCTTGGTTGGAATGACTTGCCCGGCCATGCTCCCTATTCCATCGCCCAGTTAGAGAACATTGTGCCGTTCGAACCTTATCGATTTCCAAGGCTCGATACCGCCATTTACGAATCGGATTCCAAGAACCGACATCGTTTTCATTTCTATCGCAAGACCAGCTGACGCGGGCGACAGGAGTGTGGGAAGCGAGACTCTAGCTGCTAGCCTTGTGCTCCAGTCGGACAAGACGCCTTGTACGATGGCGCAGTTTCTTGCGTTTTGCTTTATGTTGTGTTCTCCCGAGCTGGGATGAACGCGAATGGAAAGCATCGGAGCAAATCGTGATTCGTGTTCCTTCGCTCATTGACCGCGAACTTTTCGAAAGAGTAAAACAAACGATGGATGAAAACAAGAGAGTGGCTCGCGAGCGAAATGTACCCCCAGTCCCTTTTTTTCTACCCCCTGATAACCGGGGGGGACTGCGCCAATGTACATTGCGTCAGCCGAACTGGGGGCGGACGAGCCTTACGCTCCTGTAGCTGACGAGCCTTACGCTCCTGTCGGACGAGCCGAACTGGGGGCGGACCGGCGGGACCCGAGCGGCCGTACAAGGCCACGGGGGTCTTTCGTATCGGCCTCAGGTTCAACACAATGCCATCGAAAGGCGCCCTGGAGCTTAGGCAAGCGTCTCCTGCCATGGGGCGATCAAGCTCAACAAACCAAGACCATAGAAAGTGTATTCCACGTCTTCGGCTGGATCGAGTTCAAAGCCTGCAAAACCCCCGTCGGGTCTGGCCATGCTCATGGCATATCGCCAAGCGCGAGTTGTATCGACCAGTTCGAGCGAATCTGTTTCCCACAATGTCACGCAACTCGTAAATGTACTGAGTACGTCTGGTAACGGCATGCGGGTGTTGGCTTGAAACCCCCCTTCGTCGGTTTGCAATTCAACTAGGAATTGAGCCGCTTGCTGGGCGATGTTTTCCTCGAGGGCATTCAACGTACGCAGAGCGCCGATCGCTGCGGCAGTCGGATTGGCTCCGGAGCGTTTGGCGACTCGGACTTCGAGGAATCCACCGTCATCGCGACGTTGCGAAAGCAGGAACGCAACGGACGGATCATCCTTGGGCAATGGATATCCAAGCAACTCCAAACAAATGGCCACCAAAAAAGTTTGATAGGTGCTACCGAGCGCAGCGCTATCGATTCGCGAGAATCCGCCATCGGGTCTCCTCAGTCCGTTCAGCATGGTGGAGATACGAAGTTGCCAATCCATGGAAATCGCGTGCAGAGGATTGGTCTCGGTGGACGCTTCGATCAGCGAAGCGCCATAAATCAATGACAGCAGGTCGATCACCGACTCGTGTTTCATGGTCCTCGAGAGCAGAAACCGGCTGGCGGATTCGGCAACTTTACCGGTCAACAATCCCAAGATTGCCAGCGTGCGAAGTGCAAAACCGGTGTAATACAAATCGCTCTCACCCTCACGGCCTGCCCATCCTCCATCGCCTCGTTGTCGGGACAGTATGAAATCCGCTTGCGGGTCACGGATGGCGTCGGGCAGCATCGATGCCCCAACTGTCAACTGCAGTGTCAACCGCTCAAGGTAGCCTAGTTCTCGGTCCATTGTTTGCGTCAAATTCGCTTCGCTGGCATCACCGTTGGAATTGTGTTTCGGTTGCCGAATCAGTTGGTAAACAACTGTTGCTTGAGGAATATATACGCCATGGCTTGCATGAATGCAGACTGTCGATTGTTAGCAGCTCCTCCGTGGCCACCCTCGATATTCTCGTAGTAGAGAACCGAGTGGCCTTGTTGTTCCATCTTGGCCATCATCTTGCGAGCATGTCCAGGATGGACACGGTCGTCGCGAGTCGAAGTCGTGAACAGGACGTTCGCATATTTTTTGTCTGGTTGCACATTGTGGTACGGTGAAAACTGACGAATGAAAGACCATTCTTCTGGCTTGTCGGGATTGCCGTACTCGGCCATCCACGATGCGCCTGCGAGCAGTTTGTTGTAGCGTTGCATATCGAGCAGCGGGACTTGGCATACGGCAGCTTTGAACAGTCGCGGATAGAGGGTCAGCATGTTGCCAACCAAAAGACCACCGTTCGACCCACCTTGAATACCCAGCTTTTCCGGCTTGGTTACGTTGCGTTTCGTAAGGTCTTGGGCAACCGCAGCGAAATCTTCGTAGGCTCGCAAGCGATTGGCTTTGAGCGCGGCTTGGTGCCAGCGCGGCCCATACTCTCCTCCGCCTCGAATATTGGCAACGACGTACACGCCACCCTGACTGACCCATGCTCGTCCAACTGCCGGACTGTACGAAGGTTGGAGCGAAATCTCAAACCCACCGTATCCATAGAGCAATGTCGGATGATTGCCATCCAACTTGAGATCCGCTGCGCCAACCATGAAGTAGGGAATCTGCGTTCCATCCTTGCTGGTAGCAAAATGTTGTGAGATCGTGAGCCCTTTGGCGTCAAAAAATTCTGGCAACTTTTTGAGAGGGACCGGTTCGGAACCTATCGAGCCCATCGAAAGTGTCGTGGGGTGAAGATAGTCGGCGGTGGTCATGAAGTAGTCGTTGGACTCGTCGCTATCGACTGCCGAAATGTCAACCGTTCCGAAGCTGGGTGCACCGCGAAGCAATTCCTTTTGCCATCCGTTGGCGCTTGGTTTAAGCACATAGATGCGATTCTTGACGTCTTCCAAAACGTTGATGTAGG